>JAGWST010000164.1 GCA_028869325.1 bacterium
TCCGGCCAGCGCGATGCCGATCGCGAAGTTGACCATGTAGAGCATCTGCGTGCTGGTACCCATGGCCGCGATCATCTCGGTGTCCTGGACGGCCGCGCGCAGGCGCAGGCCGAAGCGGGTGCGCCAGAGGAAGAGCGCCAGCAGCGCCATCGCCACCGCCAGCACCAGCGCGATGAAGAGTCGCAGCGTGGGGAACTGCATGAAGCCCAGGTTGATGCCGCCGCCGAGCGCGCCGGGGGCGGAGAAAGGCACGCCGTTCGGTCCCCAGATCAACCTGAAGACCTCCTCCGCAATCAGCGCCAATCCGAACGTGAGCAAGAGGCTGTAGATCGGATCGCGCTTGTAGAGCGGCACGATCAACAGACGCTCCACGACGACCCCGACGATGACCGTCAGCAAGGGCGCGATGATGAGCGCAAACCAGAACGATGTGCCGCGAGAGACCAGGCTGAACGCAAGATACCCCGCCAGCGTCAAAAAGCTGCCGTGGGCAAGGTTGATGGTGGCCGTCAGGTTCATGATCAGGGAGAGTCCGATCGCGACGAACGCGTAGAACGCTCCTAAGATCAACCCGTTGAAGACCGATGGTGCGACGTTGGAGAGCATCTCTACATCCTAATGACGGGGAGCCCGCCGGGGCGGCCCCCCGTCGACGTCGGTGGCGTTGGCTGGAAGGCTATCCGATCGCGATGATTACGATGGATAGGCGAGATGGCAGATCTTCGCTTGGTCGGCTGCGCTCTTGGAGATCTTGTCGGCCGGCTGGCGATCGATCACGTTGAAAATATCATACTTGTCGCTCGCCGTCCCGTGCGGGCGCACCTCGACGAAGTAGTCGGGCCACATCAACTGATGGTCGACGTCGGCGTAGTAAGCGCCGCCGTCCCAGATGGTCTCGAAGCGGGCGTTCTCCAGCTTGCGAGCGATCTTGACCGGATCGAGCGATTTGGCCTCGTTCATCGCCCAGAGCATGCGATCCATCGAGACGTACCCAAAGGCGCTGCGAGCGCTGGGAGGCACCTTGTGCCGCGCACGGTACTCCTTGACGAACTTCGCTGCCTCGCTATTGCCCTTGCCGAAGACCAGCGGGCTGTTGTAGTACCACTCGACGCCCCAGTAGCCGACGCGTGACTCCGGCGGAAGCTCGAGGAACGGCTCGAGCTCGGCCTGGGGTCCGGCGACCGGGAACTTCTTGAGCAGCCCGTACGAGCTAGCTTGTTTGAGGAAGTTCACGAAGTCGGCGCCCGCCAGCAGCACGATGATCGCATCGGGCTTCTTGGGCTCGATCTTGGTGAGATACGGGCTGAAGTCACTGGTGCCCAGGGGCGTAAGATCGTTCTCGACGATCTCACCGCCGAGCTGCTTGATGACCGCCGCGTAGCCCGCTGCCAACGAGTGGCCAAAGGCGTAGTCGGGCGTCATCAGATACCATTTTTTGCCGAACTTCTTGGCGATGGAGTAACCGGAGGCTTGCGTCTCCTGCCACGAGGTGTGGCAGGTGCGAAAGACATCCCAGTGACACTTCTCGCCGGTCACGGCGTCCGTGTGACCCCCCGTCACGATGTAGAGCGCGCCGAGCGAGTTTGCCGCGCCGCTAGCGGAGAGGGCGATCGCGCTGTTGACGGTACCGATCAGCGCCGCGACTTTGTCCTGATTGACGAGCTTGCGAACCTTCTGTACGGCGACGCCGGGATCGTTTTGATCGTCTTCGACGATCCTCTCGACCTTGCGCCCCATCACACCGCCCTTCGCGTTCCACTTCTCCAACGCGAACTGCGCGCCGTGAACTTCGGGCTGCGAGATGTCGACGTAGACACCGGTCAGCTCCGCGAGCTGCCCGATCTTGATCACGTCTGCCGCTTCGCCGCGGCTAGGGACGAAGGCAGGGAATCCGGCGGAGAGCACCGCTGCGCCGACGCCGGCACCCTTGATAAAGGTCTCACGAGAGATTGAGTCTGCCAAAGGACACTCCTCCTGCGCACAACTGCGGCGGCTCCCAACGGGCCGCTGAGCGCGTATCCAAAGAACGCTGGATGAGTCCAGCGAGAACCAGGCCGCTGGAGTTCTCCCTTATCGGACCACGCGACCTGCTTGCGTAGCCCAAAACCCCGGCCCGTCTACGACCCTCCGACCATTCGGCGAAGGGTGGGCTTATCGAGCTTTCCCATCGCGTTTCGCGGCAGAGCCTCCACCAGCCTGACCTCCCGCGGTACCTTGAAGCTGGCAATGCGCCCGCGCAGGTGGAGCAGCAACGCCTCGACGTCGAACGATGCCCCAGGTTGGGGGGCGATGAAGGCGAGCGGAACCTCGCCGCGCGCCGGATCGACCAAAGGAACGACGGCGCTCTCTTTCACACCCGGAAACGCGTCGATCTCCTCCTCGATCTCGCGCGGGTAGACATTGAATCCTCCCGAGATGATCATCTCTTTCAGCCGCCCGACGATCGCATAGGCACGCGTCTGCGGATCGCGGCGAGCCAGATCGCCGCTACGGAACCAGCGCTGCCCGGCATCGTCGGTCATGAACGCCGCCCGCGTGGCCTCCGGATTGCGGAAGTATCCGGCGAAGACCGTCGGCCCCCAGATGCAGAGCTCGCCGACCTGCCCGTCCGCCAGGGGCTCACTGCCTCCGGGCTCGACGATGCACGCGTGGACGCCGGGAAAGGGGACGCCGACGGCGCCCGGAATGCGCCGACCGCCGTAGCGGTTGGTCAGGCACATCAGCGTCTCGGTCGCACCGTAGCGCTCGAGGATCTCCTGTCCGAACCGATCGCGGAACGCCTGCCACGTCTCCGCGGAGAGGGCCGCCGAGCCGCTCACCCAGAGCCGCAGCCCGGGCACGCGCCGCGTGCCGGCCTTCTCCAGCAGGCGCACGTACATGGTGGGCACGCCGAAGAACATGGTGGCCTTCTCGCGCTCCAGCAGATCGAGCATCGCCTCCGCGTCGAAGCGGCGCTCGACCACGATCGTCGAGCCGTTCACCAGCGTGGTGGCGAACGCCACTTGGAGCCCGTGGACATGAAAGAGCGGCAGTGCGTGGCAGAGCACGTCGTCGGGGCGCCAGCGCCAAGCGGCACGCACGGAGGCGGCACTGGCGGCCAGAGCGCCGTGCGGGATCATCGCCCCCTTGGCGCGCCCTGTCGTCCCCGAGGTGAAGATGATCAACGCGATGCTCTCGGGCCGGGCGTCGAACTCGTACCAACCGGCGGGCACCTGGTAGCTCTCGGCGATGCGCTCGATCTCGGCCGCCTCGATGACGCGCTCTGCGAAGCCCGTCTTGCGGGCCTCCTCGGCGAGCGCCTCGCCCGCGACGATGCCGCGCACCTCGGCGTCCTCCCAAACGACGA
>JAGWST010000165.1 GCA_028869325.1 bacterium
AGGATGACGACGACGGATCGCTCCAACGCCGCGGCGACGCCGGCGGCCAAGCGTCTGGGCTTCTCGGCAACGCAGATCGAGACGGGCCGCATCTCGTTCTCGGGAACGTTGGATCCCGTCCACGACGCCGATCCCTCGGCGGTCCATGCGCTTACCGCGGCGATGCTCGACGACGCGCTCGACCGTGCCCTCCGTTCCGTCCTCGCTGGCGGCGTCGCACCGGCGATCGTCGAGCTCAAGATCTCTTACGCTCGCCCGTACACCAGCGCCAACGGCGTCATGACGTGCGAGGCTTGCGTCGTCGATTTGGGCGAGCACGTCGGCACCGCGCACGCGCGCGTCACCGACGAGCATGCCGAGATCTTCGTCGAGGCCGACGCCACCTGCGTGATCCGCAGGACGTGACCGCAGCCGAGCCGCACGACGCCCGACGAAGAGGGAGCCCCTGTTTCCAGGCGAACGCAGATCACCCTCATGCGAATGCTCGCCCTCATCCTCTCCATCGTCTTCCTCAGCCTCGCCGGCGGCGCTGTGCGTCCGGCGAGCGCCGACGACCAGACGATTCTGCGCGCCACGCTGGCCAATGGGCTCCAGGTGCTCATCGTCCGCAACACGCTGGCGCCGGCCGTCTCGACCGAGGTCTCCTATTTGGTGGGATCCGGCAACGATCCGGCGGAGTTCCCCGGCATGGCGCACGCGCAAGAGCACATGATGTTCCGCGGCACGCCCGAGGTCTCGACGGATCAGCTGAACACCATCGCCACGGCGCTCGGCGGCGACTACAATGCCTTTACGCGTCCCACCGTCACGCAGTTCCTCTTCACCGTTCCCGCCAGTAATCTCAACGCCGTTCTGCACATCGAGTCGGACCGCATGCGCAATATCTCGGACGCGCAGACGGAGTGGGCGGACGAGCGCGGCGCCATCGAGCAAGAGGTGGCGATGGACGAATCCCAGCCGGGGGCCGACTTCTTCAACGATGTTCGCGCCAAGGTCTACGCGGGCACCCCGTATGCGCGCGACCCTGTCGGCACCAAGGCCTCCTTCGATCGCCTAACCGGGGACGAGCTCAAACGCTTCCACGACACCTGGTACGCGCCGAACAACGCCTTCCTGGTTATCGCCGGCGACGTCGACCCGCAGCAGGCGCTGGCGCAGGTGCGGACGCTCTTCGAGAGCATCCCCAGGCGCAACGTGCCGGCGCAGCAGACGTATCACCTGAGGCCGGTTCCGCGTACCGTGATCCGCCGCACGACGACGCTGCCCTATCCGCTCGCCGTGGTCGGCTACGTGCTGCCCGGCAGCAACAGCAAGGACTACGTCACCTCATTCGTTCTGCAATCGCTGCTCAACAGCGAGCGTGGCGCGCTGCAGGGGCTCACGACGCGTGGGCTCGCGATCGGCTCCGGCTTCCAGGCCGAGCCGGTACTTCCCGAGAGCCAGCTCTGCTACGCCGTCGCCGCACTAGCTCCAGGGCAAGATCCCTGGGCGATGACCGAGCGGCTCGAGGCAATCATGGCGCGCTATGCGCGCGAGGGCGTTCCGCCGGATCTCTTCGAGGCGACCAAACGTCGCGCCATCGCCGACCAGCAGTTGAGCCGCAACTCGATCACCGAGCTCGCGACCGACTGGTCCGACGTCTTGGCCGTCGACCGCGAGCCCTCGATCGAGCGCGAGATCCAGCTTCTGCAGCAGGTCAAGCTCGGCGACGTCGATCGCCTGGCACGCACCTACTTCAATCCGGCGCGCGCCATCGTCGGCGCGCTCACGCCCACCTATCGCGGCGGAGCCGCCGCACCCGAGAAGCCGACGGAGAATCCGCTGCCGCCACGCGCGGCCGGGAACGTCGCGCTGCCGGCGTGGGCGCAAGGCCTGATCTCCAACATCGAGCTTCCGCAGCCCGCGGTGAAGCCCACCGTCACGCGGCTGAGCAACGGCATCCGCCTCATCGTGCAGCCGGAGACGATCTCGCACTCCGTCTTCGTCTTCGGCGGCGTCGACACGCAGCCGACGCTGCAGGAGCCGCAGGGTGAGACGGGGGTCGCCTCCGTGCTAGACGAGCTCTTCAGCTACGGAACGGCCACGTTGAGCCGCGATCAGTTCCAACGCGAGCTTGACAAGATCGCCGCGACCGAGAGCGGCGGGGCGCGCTTCTCGCTGCAACTGACCAGCGACGCCTTCGACCGCGGCGTGCAGCTGCTGGCGGAGAACGAGCTGAATCCCCGCTTCGACGCGGCCAGCTTCCACGCCGCGCAACGCCAGGCGGCCGGCAACGCCGCCGCCGCTCTCTCGGGATCGCACGTGATCGCGCTCCACCAGCTCAACCAGCGCCTGCTGCCCTCAGGCGACCCAGCGCTGCGTCAGGCGACGCCGCAGTCCATCGCCGGCTTGACGCTGGAGCGCGTGAGGACCTACTACGCCAAGACGTTCCGCCCCGACCTCACGACGATCGTGGTGATTGGCGAGGTGACGCCGCAGCACGCGCGCGAAGCGATCGAGCGCGCCTTCGGCGTTTGGGCTGCCAACGGTCAGCCGCCCGACCTGACCTATCCGGCGGTGCCGCTGAATCAGCCTTCGCAGATCAAGATCACGCCGCAGACCATGCAGCAGGACGCCGTGACGTTGGCGGAGGTGCTCGCCATCACGCGCGACGATCCGTCGCGCTACGCGCTCCAGCTCGGCGACGCGGTCCTAGGCGGCGGCGCGGCCGGTCCGCTGACCAGCCGCCTCTTCCGCGACTTGCGGATGAACACGGGCCTGGTCTACATGGTCGATACCAACCTCTCGATCTCCAAGACGCGCTCGCGCTTCCAGATCAACTACGCCTCCTCCCCGGGAAACGCGGCGGAGGCGCGCAAGCTGGTCGACCGCGATCTCAAGCAGATGCAGGAGACGCCCGTCCCGCAGGCCGAGCTCAGCTTGACGAAGGCATCGCTTCTGCGCCGCATGATCGTCGACGGCTCCGCCGAGGCGGCGATCGCGAAAGGCCTGCTCGAGCGCTCGATCCAGGGAACTCCGCTCGAACAGCCGGCGATCGCCGCGCAACGCATCAAAGCCACCACGCCGGAGGAGATCCGCGATGCCTTCAGGCATTGGATTCGCCCCGACGGGTTCGTCGAGCTGATCGAAGGGCCGTAACGGAGAGGGCCGCTAGTTCGGGACACTAGACGGTCGCCGCCGCTCTCTCGACCACCTCGCCCATCGGCGCGATCTTGATTCCGGCACGCTCAAGCGCGGCGCGCAGCAGTCTCGCCAGCTCCGCCGCCCCCGGCGTATCGCCGTGCGTGCAGATGGTGTGCACGGGGATGTCGAGCCAGGTTCCGTCCGCGGCGCGCACTCGTCCCTGCTGTACCATCGCCACGGCCCGCTCAACGACGCGCGCCTCGTCGGTGATCACGGCGCCGGGCAGGCGCCGCGAGACCAAGGTGCCGTCGGCGTTGTACTCGCGGTCGGCGAAGACCTCGTAGGCCACGCGCATGCCGGCGGCCTGCGCCGCCTTCGCGAGCTCACCGCCGTAGGCGCAGACCAGCAGATGCGGATCGAAGTCCTTGATTCCGGCGACGATGGCATCCGCCAGCATACGATCGGTCATCGCCAGGTTGTTGAGCTGGCCGTGCGGCTTGACGTGTTGCAGCGGCACGCCGAAGCGGCGGCAGAACGCCGCCAGCGCGCCGATCTGGTAGCAGACGTCCGTGCGCGCCTCATCCGGCGTCACGTTGAGGTTGCGCCGTCCGAAGCCGACCAGATCCGGAAAGCCGGGGTGGGCGCCGACGGCGACGCCGTAGCGTTTGGCCAGCTCCACCGAACGCGCCATCACGCG
>JAGWST010000012.1 GCA_028869325.1 bacterium
ACCGGCTGCGCGCAGGTCGCCAGCATGACGCACGCGGCCGTCACCACGGCGGCACCGGCGATCACCCGAGCGAGACGGCCGGTCACCGATTGAGCCAGGGAAGGGTCGTGCGCTCCGCCTCTTCGAGTCCGATCGTCACGACGTAGCCCAAGACGGCCACGATGACCAAGCCTACGTACATCTGCTCGACCTGCAGCGTCTGCCAGCCGTTCCAGATCAGGTAGCCCAAGCCGTCCTTCGCGGCGAGGAACTCCGCGGCGACCACCAAGATCAGGGCGATTCCCAGACTCACCTTGGCGCCCGTGAGCAGCGAGGGCAGAGCACCCGGCAGCAGGACGCGATGCACAAAGGCCAGCCCGCGGATTCCGTAGGCCTTGGCCACGTCGAGGTAGATGCGCTCGATCTGCAGGACGCCGGCGCTGGTGTTGATGGCCATGATGAAGAAGACGCCGATGGCCACGATCACGATCTTCGAGCTGTCGCCCAAGCCGAAGATGAGGATGATCAGCGGCAGGACGGCGATCTTGGGGATGGGATAGAGCGCGGCGATGAGCGGACTGGTCACGGCCCGCACCCAACGTGAGAGCCCCATCGCCAGCCCCAGGGCCACGCCGGGGATCGCGCCGGTCAGGAAGCCCAGGAACAACCGCACCAGTGTGACGCGCAGATCGTTCCACAGCTCGCCGCTCTTCGCAAGCGCGACCGCCGCACCGGCGACGGAGCTTGGCGCCGGGAAGAACCGCGCGTCCAGCACGTGCGCGCGCACGGCCCACTCCCAGAGCAGCAGCAAGACGATCGGGGAGGCCAAGCGCAGCGCGCGCTCGAGCCCGCGAAGATGGCGCGCGCGGCGCACGTGAACGGCCCAGGCCTGGCTCACGCGGCCATTCCTTCGCGCAGCAGCCCCCACACGTGCACCACCAGGCGTCCAAACTCCGGATCGCCGCGCAGCGCAACCACATCGCGCGGTCGCGAGAAGGGCACATCGACGCGCGCGTGGATGCGCCCGGGGCGGCCGGTCATGACGTAGACACGATCGGCCAGCACCACCGACTCCTCGATGCCGTGCGTGATGAAGACCACCGTCTTGCGCGTGTGCTCCCAGATGCGCAGCAGCTCCCCGTGCAGGCCGATCTTCGTCTGCTCGTCGAGCGCGGCGAACGGCTCATCCATCAGCAGCACGCGGCGCTCCGAGGCGAAGGCGCGGGCGATCGAGACGCGCTGCTTCATGCCGCCGGAGAGCTGATGCGGAAAGGCGCCGGCAAAGGCCCGTAGGCCGACCAGATCGAGTTGCTCCTCGACCTTGGCGCGCGCCGCCGCCAGCGCGAGGCCGAGCCCGTGCAAGCCGACCGCCACGTTCTCGCGCACGCGCATCCAAGGGTAGATCGACTGCTCCTGGAAGACCATCGCCATGTGATCGCGGCGGCCGCCGCCGGCGGCAAGCTCCACGTGCCCCGAAGTCGGCTCCTCGAGGCCTGCCAGGATGCGCAGCAGCGTCGTCTTCCCGCAGCCGCTGGGGCCCACGATCGCGGCGAACTCTCCCCGGGCAAACTCGAGCGAGACGCCGTCAAGAGCGGTCGTTCCGTCTTCGAAGCGCTTGGAGACGGCATCGACGATCATCTCTCTATCCATCGGTGTTCGGCCCTCGCGGTTCTGCGGGCGGCGCCGATGATCCCCCGCCGCGCAAGAGGGTTCCGGCGCCCCGAGCCCGGATTGTGCATCCGTCCCAGGAGAAGGGAGAACCGGATGACGCTTACCCGCCGCAGCTTCGTCTCGTCGCTTGCCGCAGCAACAGCCGTTGCACCGGCAGCGGCACTGGCAGCCGGTACGCGCCCGCTGACGATCGGCCACGTCCCCAGCACGCTCTTCGCACCCTTCTACGTGGCGATCGCGCGGGGCTATCTGCAGCAAGCCGGCTTCGCGCCCTCGGTACAGCGCATCGGCTCTGGCGAAGAGGCGATGGCGCTGTTGGCCAACGGCCAGCTCGACGTGGTGCTGGGCGGCATCTCCGCCGCGACCTTCAACGCGGTGCAGCGCGGCTTCAACGTCAAGATCCTCTCGTCGGCGGCCTTTCAGCCCGCCAAGGGGCATCCCAGCGCGCTGCTGGTCCGTGAAGATCTCTACGAAGGCGGCCTGCGGACGCCGGCCGGACTCAAGGGCAAGTCGATCGGCTTTCTCGGCGGAAAGGGCGCCACCGGCGCGTACTACGTCTCCTTGATCCTGCGCCCGTTCGGCCTGAAGCTCCCGGATCTGGACGTGCGCGGCCTCTCCAGCCCCGACCAGGGACCGGCGCTGGCGCGGCGGGCCATCGACTCCGTCTTCGCCGCGGCGCCGTTCACCACCAGTTTCGAGCAGCAAAAGTTGGCCCGAGAGATCGCCGACCCGCCGGCGGGCATCTCGTGCACGGCCAGCTTCATCGGGCCCACGCTGCTGCGGGATGGTGCCGCGGCGCGCGCGGTGCTCGCCGCGTTCGTCAAGGGGTCGCGCGACATCCAGGGCGACGCCTTCTACGAGCCTGCGAATCTGCAGGTCTTTCAGACGTACACCGGCCGCCCGGCCAGCCAGATCAAGTCGATCCCGCGCTACGATTTCGATCCCGCTCTGCGCATCGACACCAAGACGCTGGCGGACATGCAGCGCGTCTTCGCCGAGCTCGGCGTTCTGGCGTACACCAGGCCGCTCGACACGAACGAGATGGTCGCCAGGATCTAGGAGCGGCGAAGCTTAGCGCCGCGACGCCACGCTCACGGCGCACGGCCGTTTTTCGGGAGCTACCCCAGCTCTTCTTTGAGCGACTCCAGCATCTTGGTGGCTTGGCCATATGGACGCACGCCGATCATCACATCACACGGCGCGTGCGCGGAGACGTACTCGATCAAGCCGCT
This sequence comes from bacterium, assembly GCA_028869325.1. Taxonomy (GTDB): domain Bacteria; phylum Vulcanimicrobiota; class Vulcanimicrobiia; order Vulcanimicrobiales; family SCRA01; genus SCRA01. Next base: position 2,883 of record JAGWST010000012.1, read on the forward strand.
GAAGGGATTGCCGGAGAAGTGCGCGCGGCGCACCATACCCAGCACCAGGAGATGCGCGCGCTCGCGGCCGATGATCGAGACGATCGCCTGCCCCGTGTTGCGCGTCTTGACCGTCTCCGTGCGCAGGTCGACGCCCGACTTCTTGGCGATGGCTTGTGCCGCGGCCAGTCCCTCCAACGCGCGGCGCTCCTCGTCTCCCATCGCGGCGTTCACCGGCAGCTGCATCGGCACTTCGATCACGTAGACCACCAGAACGCTGGCGCGCTGCTTGCTGGCGATGCGCATCGCCAGCGGCAGCATGTGCTCGGAGCTGGTTGCCTCGGACATCACCACGACCACCGTGGAGACGATCTCCTGGACGTGCTCGGTGATGACTTCGGCGGCCTCCTCGGCCTTGGTCTTGGGCGGGTGGAGCATCCACCAGAGGGTGGAGACGGTGCTGACGAAGATGGCCGCGGCGAGCGCCGCTCCCACCGGATGGATCGCCACCACGAAGGTCATGTGGGAAGGCTCCGCACCCGGAGCACGCCGAGCGCGGTGAAGGCGCCGCCCAGCAGCAGGCCAGGGAGCATCTCGCCGGCACTGTGCGCGCGCAGCAGCACTTCGCCGATCAGTATCAGCCCGCTAACGATATAGACATAGCCCAGCGCGCGCTTCCAGCGAAGATAGCCCGGAGAGCGCACCAGCTTTCTCACTTCTCGCGCTCCAGCGTCGTGACGCTGATGTCGTTGCCCAAGAGACCGGCGTCCTGTACCTCGGTGACGTACTGGTCCATCAGCTCCAGCTCACCGGCTTCTCTGAGCACCACCACTTGATCCTTGACCCAGTCGTGGCGGCGCGAATGGAGGGCTGGGTGTCCGTGCACGCGCCGGTAGATGACGTAGAAGATCAATCCCGCGAGCACCCACGACGGGCCGGCGATGCGGCCGATGGGGTGCGTCATGAAGGCGAAGACCAGAATCGAGAACGTGCCCAAGAAGCCAAAGACGGCCAGCACGGGAAACGACCAGCGCCGCCCCCTGGTCGTCAGCGTGATGCTCAGAGGCATGCGATAGGTGCGCGGGCTGAACGGATCCGTGTAACGTAGGGCGATCAGCGCGATGAAGACCAACGAGTAGCTGGTGGCCGCGCCGAAGGCATAGAGGTCGCCAAGGAATGCAAGCCCTTGATCCCCTTGGATGGCTGCAAAGACCAGCTCGATCACGGCCACGCCGCTGAAGACCAGAATCGAGACCATCGGCGTGCGAAAGCGCGCCGCCACCCTCGAGAACGCCGACGGCAGCAGGTGGTACGTGGCCATCGAGTAGGCGATCCGCGAGGCCCCGTAGACGCCCGAGTTGGAGGAGATGAGCATCAACACGGCACCGACCAGCGGCACGTAGACGGCGGCCACCGCGCCGTAGTACGGAATCTGGCTGGCCAGCAAGGCGATGGCATGGTCTTGGTTTGGCGCTAGGCCAAGCCACTGAAAGACTTGCAGATGGTGGCCAGCGGCGTCGACGACGGCATCCGGATGCCAGGGCTGCATGCCCAGCACCAGGTTCGAGTACGAGAGCGCAAAGATCAAGATCGTCAGAATCAGCGCCACGGATGTTCGGGGGATGATCGAGGCAGGGCGATCGGTCTCTTGCGCCGCCTGCGAGATCGATTCTATGCCGACGAACGAGATGATGGCGAGCGAGACGCCGTTGAGCAGCTGGAAGGTGCTCGGCCAGTGCGCCTGCATGGTGTGGATGAGCACCTGCGGGTGGAAGGTGAAGAGCGCCGCCAGACAGAGGATCGCCAATTCGTTGGCGATGTCGATCGCGCCGACAACCTCGTTCAGGCGCGAGCTCTCGCGGACGCCGAAGACGTTGAGCAGGGTCAGCCCGATTACCACGATCAGCACGAAGATGAAGTGCGGAACGGCGTTCGCGCTGGAGAGCACCGGCACCAGATTGCTCAGGTAGCCGATCATCGTCCACGCGAAGAGCGCGATGTCGATGGTGAAGTCGAGCAGCACCGCCCAGCCGGCGATGAATCCCCAGATGTCGCCGAGGCCGCGCAGGACGAAGAACTGTCCCCCGCCGGCCACGGGAAAGGTGCTGGCGAGTTCGGTATAGGCCAGGCCGACCAAAACGTAGACGAGCCCGGCGAACGCGAATGCGACATTTGCCGCCCCCGCGGCTGCGCCGACCACCAGACCGAGGGCCGCATAGATGTCGGCGCCGACATCCGCGTACCCCCACGAGTACGAGCCCCAGGGCGTAACGGCTCGACGCAGGGTAGGGGGAGTCGCCCCCTCGGCGCTCTTGCTCGGCATTCGGCCAGCGGGGTTCGTGCGGCAGGAGTCGCCACTCCTGCCCCCGGATACCGGCAGGCCATGATCCTTGTCCTCGGCAGCACTCGTCTCGGCGCTCGTTTGACGAAAGCGTTGCGCGCCGCTTCACAGGAAGTCACGCTCGTCGAACGCAGCCGCAGATACCTCGAGCAGTATCTTCCCGACGACTACGGGGCGACGGTCGTGCTCGGAGCCCCCAGCGATCCCGAGGTGCTCAGCAGCGCGGGCGTCGATCGCGCCGCGGTGATCTGCATCGTGAATCGCGACGACGCACTCAACGTGCTGCTCGCCGATCTGCTGCGTAGCCGCTACCCGTCGAAGCGCATCCTGATGCGGCTCGACGACCCGGTGCTGACGCAGGTGTACCGCGAGGGCGGCTACGAGGTCGTCAGCCCGCTCGACCTCGCCATCAAAGCGTTCACCCATTCGATCGTCGCCGTCGCGGAACAGGTGTAGCATCCGACCATGTTCGTATTGATCTGCGGAAGCGGAAAGGTCGGCGTCCACCTCGTGCGCGGGCTGCTGGCGGACGGCTACGAGGTGGCCATCATCGAGCGCGACGAGGACATCGGACGCAGCGTCGCCGACCACTTTCCCGAAGTTTGCGTCTTCTCCGGCGACGCCACCGAGAGCTCGGTGCTCAAGCGTGCCGGCATCCAGCGCGCCGACGTGGTGGTCGCCGCGGCCGGTGAGGACAAGGACAACTATACGATCTGCAAAATCGCACGGCGGATGTTCAATGTCCCTCGCTGCGTGGCGCGCGTCAACGAGCCTGCGCTCCACGACCTCTTTCGCGGCGAGGGGGTGAGCGCGATCATCAACGTGACCGCGATGGCCGCGCAAGCCATCGAGTCAGCGGTCAACTCCTAACCAACCGGACGGCGCCGTCAGCGCTTGGCGGCCGACCTCTTCTGCTCGACGGCCTCACCCATCTTCGCCAATTCGACCACCACGCCGGTGGCGCGGCTCTCGTAACGCGAGAGCACGTCGATGGCCGAGAGCGGCAGCAACAGGCGATCGTTGCCCGCGAAGCTCAGCTCGATCAGCTCGCGCTTCTCGCCGAGGATGGTCTCCTCGCGCACGCCTCCGTAGCGCGCCAGGCCGTGGACCGCGTGCAGCACGTAGTCGCCGGGGGCCAGCTCCTTGAGCGTGATCGGCTCGCCCTCGAATGAGGGCAGCACGTCCTGCGCAGTCGCCGCCTCGCCGAACAGCTCCGCGTCGCAAATAAAGTGCATCCCCAGCGTCGCGAACGAGAAGCCGCGACCCAGCGCGCCGCGGTCGACGTAGACGTTGCTGCCCTTCTTCGGCTCCAGCCCCAGCGCGCGCAGATGGCCGGCGATGCGCGAACGCTTCGCCGTGACGATGCAGAGCTCGTCGCCGCGCTCAACCCAGGCCTTGGCCTGCTCCAGCACACGCCCCGTGCGCCCCGTCTCGATGGTGAGCTCCTCGCCGCCGAGATCGATCGCCTTCTTCGGCTTTGGCGTCCACTTCGCGACGCTCTGGCCGACCACCACGAACGGGTGCTCCGCGACGACCTTGCGCAGCTCCTCGTCGCCCAATTGCAGCGGCGGGACGTGCGGCACCACTTCGACGTTCTCGCCGGCTGGCTTGACCGGCTCCAGCACCGGCTCCGGCGCGGGCGGGTCCTCGCCGTCCAGCACCAGCAACGCCCCCGCGCCGACGATGTCGAGCAGCGTCGTCTCGTACGCGTAACCCGCCCATGCGTCGGGGAGATCGCCGCCGGCCTTAGCGTACTCTTTGGCGGACTTCTCCTTGACGCGCTTGATCAGCTCGCCGCGCGTCTCCTCGTCGTCGAGGATCTCGGACCACGGCCAGAGACGAATCTCGCCCAAGCTCTCGAGCGCGCGGCCGTCGGGGAGCTCCAAGAGACCGATGCGCTCCAAGCGCTCGCCGTCGAACTCCAGCCGCCGCGCGCCGTCCTCCGTGGCCGGCCAAACGTCCAATGTTCCGCCGCGCACGGCGAACTCACCGCGTCCCTTGATCGTCTCGACGCGACGGTAGCCGATTGCTACCAGGCTGCTCAACAAGGCGTCCCAAGCGATCTCGGAACCGGGCTTGAGGTGCATCGCGCGCGCACGCAGTACGGCCGCGGGCGCAAGATGCTGTCGCAGCGCGGCAAGCGAGGTCACCACGATGGCGGACGACTTCTTGTCGCGCAGCATACGCTCCAGGGCCGCGGCGCGCCGCTCGCGCGACTTCGGTTGAAAGAGCGCGTCGTCGGGCTCGGGTCGCGCCGCCAGCTCGACCAGCCGCGTCGCCTGGACGCCCAGGAAGTACGCCAGGTCGTCGGCGCGGCGCGAGATCCGAGAGTCCTCGGGAACCACGATCACGGCCGTCTCCGCTTTGGTCCGCTTGATGAGCGAGACGGTGACGGCCGCGCGCGCTCCCTGCGGCGTGCCGCGCAAGGCAACGCCGCCGCTCAGGAGCTTGGCAGCCTCCTTGAGGGGCGCAGCCTCATCGAGGCGGGCACGAATACGTGAACGCGCTGAAAGAGCCATTGTCGTCGTGTACCACGTGTGGGGAGGGGGAGTAAAGTCTGTGACACGCGCTATTCCACGCCGGTGGCACGATATCCGTCCCAGGATGCCGAGTCCGCCGCAGGCCTCTACGCGGCCGCCGCCCGCTTCTTCCAAGGGGCCGCCCCACCATGGGCGCCGCAGCCCCGCGCCGAAGCCTCCCGGGCATGGGAATCTCCGGGAAGAGCCACGCCGATTGCGCCAACAAGGCGCGCTACGACCAGCTGGCCGAGGCACAAGCGGCCGCCGAAGGGGCGCTGGAGCACGGGGGTATACGTCTCTGGCCGTACCGCTGCCCGTTTTGCGCCCGCTTCCATCTTACGGCGCAGCGGCCCTCAGGGCGCGGCCGACAGCGCCGCCTCTAGCCGCCGCGCGGCCCAGAGCAGGAAGCCGTCGCGACCCAGCGGCGCCACGAGCTGCACACCTACCGGAAGCCGCGCCGCACCACGAACGACCGGCAGCGTGAGAGCGGGCAGCCCGTAGAAGGTCCACGGCCGCAGGTAGCGGGCATCGCCCGTCGTCGCCCGTTCCGGCGCCTCGCCCGGCACGCAGGGCGTGAGCAGGAGGTCCGTCTCGCGGAAGAGGGCGTCGATCGCCGCGCGGTGCTCTTCGCGCTCCGCCAGCGCCCGGTCGTAGCGACCGCGCGGGGTGGACTCGCCCGCGGCCATCAGCTCGGCAAGGCGCGGCGGCAGCGCCTCGCCCAGCGCCCGCCAGCGGCGGCCGTGGCACTGGAAGCTCTCGTAGGCGACCAGCGTCTCCAAGAGCTCGACCGCGCGCGGCACCGCGGCGGGCAGCTTGACGGCCTGCAGCGCGGCGCCGATCCCTTGAAAGGCCCGGCCCGCCCGCTCCAGGGCCGCCCACGATGCCGGCTCGATGGCATCGTCCCAGCTCAGATCGTCGACGCGAACGCGCAGCGTCGAGCCCACCTCATCGATCGCGATGGACGGATCGATCGCGCGCGCGGCGGCCGACGCCTCGCCGACGCCGCGCGCCAAGATGCCGACGTGGTCCAACGAGGGCGCCAGCGGGGTCACCCCGGCCGCCGAGAGGCGGCCGAAGGTCGGCTTGAATCCCACGATCCCGCAGAACGAGGCCGGGCGCAGCACCGAGCCCGAGGTCTGACTGCCCAGGGCGATGCTGCAATGGCCGGCCGCGACCGCCGC
>JAGWST010000166.1 GCA_028869325.1 bacterium
GGGCGGCCGTGGATGGCCGCGAGGATATTCCGTGCCAGCGCCGGTGCCTCACGAATGGCGTGCTGCGCCGTCGGAGGATAGGTGCCGCCGCCGGGCTTGGGAATCGCGGCGCAGTCGCCCAGCGCCCAGAGTCCAGGATGGCCGGCTACGGCGAGGTCGGCACCGACCACGATCGTGCCGTTGCGCGCGTGCTCAACGGGCAGCGCCGCCAGCGCGGGAGCCGGCTTCGCACCCGCGCTCCAGACGATCAGCTGCGCATCGATGCGCGCTCCCGATTTCAAGCGGAGTCCCACGGCATCGGCGGTTGCCACTTGGTCGCCGGTCACGATCTCCACGCCCCGCCGCGAGAGCATGTGCAGCGCGGAGGCGCCGAAGGGCTCGGGCAGCTCCGGCAAGAGGCGTGGGCCGCCTTCGAGTAGGACCACGCGAACCCACGCGCGCTCGAGGCCCGGGTAGAACGAGATCACGGAGTCGACCAGCTCCTGGATCTCCCCGGCTGCCTCCACGCCGGTGAAGCCGCCGCCTACGACCGTGAAGCAGAGCAGACGCCGCCGCTCTTCGTCGCTCACCGTCACCTCCGCCAGCTCGAGCATCCGGATGAGCTCGTTGCGCAGACGGATCGCATCGTCGAGACTCTTGAGCGGAAGGGTGCGCTCCTCGATGCCCGGCAATCCGAAGGTGGAGGGCGAGGCGCCCAGCGCCAGCACCAGGTGATCGAAGGTGAGCGTCGACGGCGTACCGAGCAGCGGATGGCGCACGGAGAGGCGCCTCGCCTCCAGGTCGATGCGCTCGACCTCGCCCAAGACGAAGCGCGTATGCCGCAACGCCGCGCGGATGGGCTCGACGATGTGGCGCGTCTCGATGGCCCCCGCCGCGACCTCCGCCAGCATCGGCGTGAAGAGGGTGTAGTTGTCGCGGCTGACGAGTGTGACGTCGAGCGGCTCTCCGCTGCGCTCGAGCGCGCGCGCGACGTTGACGCCGCCGAAGCCGCCGCCGAGGACGACCACGCGCACGGCCATCAGGGTCGCCCCCGGCGCGGTGTCGAACGAGCGTGCATGAGTGAGACCTCCTTCTCACTGACGTCGGATCGCGGTATCGCGCTCCGCCTGCACGAGAGCCGGTTCTTCGAGGCCGAGCGCGTGCTCGGCCTCTCGATGCCTTATCCGTTCGCGGGTTGGGCGAGTTGGTGCGCGCGGCGCGAGCAGGGGACGGCCGTTCTCTCGGCATGCTTCAGCGGCGGCACGCTGCGCGCCGTGGAGTGGTATCTCGCGCGCGCGCCGGCCCCGCTGCCGCCGCTCGACCTGGGCGAGATCACGCTGGGGCCGGCCGGGGTTCGTCTTGGTGACGGCGCCGAGGCGCTTCCGCCGTCGTTCACGGCGTTCGCGGAGCAGGGCCCCGTCTATGACCGGACGCTGTGCGCGAACGCCGATGGCGGCGTGGCGTTCTGCATGCTGCTCGATGGGCGTATCGTGCGCATCGCCCTCTACGCCTCTTGAGCCGCGCGCTCGCCGTCGCGGCGGCCCTGCTCTTTGCGCTCGCCCTGTGGCTGGCGCGCCATCCCGGAGCGCAGAGCGGCGTCGCGACGCGTGACTTCGAGGCGTACTGGTCGGCCGGCCGCGCAGCGCTGGCCGGCGGCGTGCCGTACGCGCGAGGGGAGATCTGGAGCTACGAGCGGCAGGTCCCGGGCGTCGACGCGTCGCGCGAGGAGCTCCTGCCGTTCGTCTCGCCGCCGCCGACGCTGCTGCTCTTCGAGCCATTGGCCAGGCTGCCGTACGATCGCGCGCGGGTGGTCTGGCTGGCCGTGCTGGAAGGCGCCTGCGCGCTGGGCGTGATCGCAACGTTTGGCGTCGCCGGATGGCAGTGGCGCCAGGCCTTCATCGTCGCGCTGGTCGCGCTGACGTTCTCGCCCCTCACCGTGACGTTGGCGCTCGGCCAGCTCGCTGGAGTCGTCTACGCGGCGCTGGCAGTCGCCATCTACGCGCTCGGCTGCGGCACGGCCGCAAGCGCGGTCGCACTGGCATGCAGCGCTGTGCAGCCGAATATCGCCATTGTTGGGCTGGCGGGAGTCCGCCGCTCGACGGCGGCGGCGTATGCGATCGCGGCGGCGCTGATCGCCGCCTCGACGGCGGCCCTCTACCATCACTTCGACGGTGGTCTGGGCGGCTATCTCGCGATGCTGACCCGCCATGGCGCGGCCGAGCGCGGTGATGCCATCCAGTTCACGCTGCCGGCGCTGCTGGGGCCGCTCGAGCCGCGCGCGCAGGCGATCATTGCGGCGCTCTCCCTGCTCGTCTGCGCGGCGCCGGCGGCGTTGCTCGCGCGGCGCTCATCGCCACAGCGGTCGATTGCCTTCGCCTGCGCGCTGCTCCCGTTCGCCGTGCCCTTTCTGCACCAGCAGGATTTGATCGTGCTGCTGATCCCCGCGGCGTTCGCGTTGGCCACGTGGCGATCGAAGGGCGCGCTGCTCGGCGCGCTCGGCACGGCGTTCGCCGCCATCGACTGGGTGGATCTCGCTCAGCGGCCGGCGCACCGGCTGGAGGATCTGGCCCTGGCCGCCGCGGGCGCCTGCGCCATCGCCTCGCTGCATCCATCGCGGAGCGCGCTCTGGCTCGCGCTGCCCACCGTGCTGGCCTGCGTGCTCGCGCCGCTTGCGGCCCGCCAGCCGATGCCGATCTGGCCGCTCGCTCTCCCCGCTGGCTTTCATGCGCCAAGCATTCTCGACGCCTCGGCGGTCTGGGGGCGCGAGCAGCTGGCGGCGGGGCTGATGCAGGCCCACGCGCTGTGGATCGCGCTGCGCGCTCTGACGCTGCTGGGCTGCCTGCTGCTCGCCGCCGCACTGGCCGGCGAGCGCCTCACAGCGAGAGCTGCGCAGCGTTCCAGAACACCTCGTCCGGCCCCGGCCGGAAGCCTTTCAGGTCGGGATTGACCGCGAAGACCTCCTGAATGTTCGAGATCACCACCCACGGCAGGTCGTGAGCGAGGATACGTTGCGCCTCGATCAGATCGCGCCGGCGCCGCGCACGATCGTAATGCGTGTTGGCATCCTCCTGTAGGCGATCGAAGGCGGGATTGCAGTAGCGTGTGTAGTCGCGCCCGCGCGGCGGGATGCTCTTGCACTCCAGGATGTCGGAGAGATCGGGATCAGGCTGCAGCGACCAGGCGTAGATCGTCAGGTCGTACTTGCCGGTCGCGATGATGCCTCCGGCCGCGTAGCTGCCGAAGAGCAGCGGCGTGGGATAGCGCCGGTACTCGAGCGCGATCCCCAGCCGCCGCAGCGACGACTCGATGATCAAGACCGTGGAGTCCAGGAGCGGGTTGCCCGTGTTTCCCGCCAGCTCCAAGCGCAGGGCCTGCCCGTCTCTGTGTCTCAAGCCATCGCTGCCCATCCTCCATCCGGCCTCGTCCAGCAGACGCGCCGCCGCATGCAAGTCGTAGGCGTAGCCGGGGAGGTTCGCGGCTTTCGCCCAGCTGGTGCTGGGGAACGGCGAGTTGGTCACGACGCCGACGCGATGGTAGACCTTCTCCCAGATCGTGCGACGGTCGATGGCGTGCGCGATCGCCTGGCGCACGCGGATATCACGCAGCACCGGCCGTGCGATGTTGAAGTCCAGGTGGCGGAAGCTATTCGAGACGATCGAGATCGTGCGCACATCGGGCAGCGCGCGGACCTCCGGCACCTGATTCGAGGGGACGCGCACGTCGACGTCGAGCTCGTGCGTGCGCAGTTGCGTGAGCACGGTGTTCGCGTCGGGGATCGCCTTGAAGACCACGTGCTGCAGTCCCGGCTTTCCGCCCCAGTAGCGAGGATTGGCCGCCATCTCCACCTCGTTGCCGCGCCGCCACGCCGTATAGACGTATGGCCCCAGCCCCACCGGCAGTTCGTTGTAGGGCACGTGGTTGAGATCGGGATACTTGGCCAGCAGGTGCTCGGGCAGGATCGCCGGGTTGCCGACGGGCGTGAAGAAGCGGTCGATGAACGTCGCATAGGGACGGCGCAGGTGGAAGATCACGGTATACGGGTCGGGGGTCTCCACGCGATCGATCAGATCCCAGCCGCTGCGGGTGAGGACATTATTGCGCGGGTCCAGGATCGCGCGCACGGTGAAGGCCACGTCCTTGGCCGTGAACGGAGCACCGTCGGACCAGAGGACGCCGCGGCGCAGCTTGAAGCGAATCGAGCGTCCGTCGGGCGAGATGTCGCCGTTCTCGCGGGTCGGGACCTGCGTGCAGAGATCGGGGACGGGCTCGCCGTGCTCGCCGAAGTGAAAGAAGTAGCCCATCGTGAACGCCGAGAGATCGCCGACCAGCGTCTCCGTCGAAACCAAGGGATTGAGGTTGTCGGGCTCCTCGCCGTCGGCCCAGCGCACCGTGCCCGGAGTCGTCCAGGCATGCGTGCCGCCCGCACCGGTCTCGACCTTCGTACACCCGGCCAGGCAGAGAAAGAGAACGGCCGCGAACGGGACGAGCGCTGCTCCCCTCGCGGAGCCTCTGAGGCGCGCGCTCAAATATCCACATCCATCATGAAATCAAACGGCCCGTTGGTATTGGGATCGAAGTTCCGCAGATCGACGTTGGCGGGATAGAGATCCTCGTTCTGCTCCAACGGGAAGATGGGGCACTCCTCGGCGATGATCGCCTGTGCCTGCTTCAGCAACGTGGTCTGCTTGGCGCGATCCAACGTCTGGCGCGCCGCGACCATCAACTGCGTGGCCTGCTGGTTGACGTAGCGGGGGTCGTTCTGACCGTTGGGCGGAATCTGCGTCGCGCTGTAGAGGTTGATGATGTCCGTCGGCGAGGGCGTGTTCCCCCACGAGAAGATGCAGAGATCGAACTTCCCGGAGTTGACGATGCCCCCGTTCTGCAACTGGGCGAAGTAGAGGGGCGTTGGATAGTGCTTGGTATCGAAGGTCACGCCGATCTGCCTCCAGCCCGCGCGCAGCAGCTCGATGATCTGCTCGTAGGCGGGGCTGCCCGTGGCCAGCGCAAAGTCGAAGTGCAGGCGCAGCCCGTCCTTCTCCCGGACGTCACCCGGCCCGCGCCTCCAGCCGGCGCCGTCCAAGAGCCGATTCGCCTGCTCCAGGTCGAACGGGTACTGCTTGACGTCGGCGTTGTACGCATAGGAGTCCGGCGAGACCACGGTCCAGTTGAGCTCACCGACGCCGTGCAGCACCTTGTCGAGGATGCTTCGGCGATCGATCGCGTAGTTGAGCGCTTGGCGGACGGGGATCTCCTTGAGCGCGGGGTGGCTGCAGTTGCAGTCGATGTGGCGCCAGTACTGCGAGCGGCGGCGCAGGAGCCTGATGCCGCCGGCGCCCTCGATCTGCTGCAGGTAGTTGGGATTCATCTGAATCCACAGATCCAGCTCGTGGGAGCGCATCTGGGTGAGCATCGTGTTGGCGTCCGGGATCACTTTATAGACGATGCGCTCGAGCTTGGGCCTCCCGCGCCAGTAGCCGTCGTTGGCGACCAGGGTGACGTGCTGGCCGCGCAGCCACTCCACGATCTTGAACGGGCCGATCCCGACCGGCATCTGATTGTACGCCCCCGTATTGGGATTCTGCCCCTTGCAGATGTGCTCGGGCAGGATACACGGGTTGGCGCCGCCGGTCGTGAAAAAGGTCGGCACGAACGGCGCGTAGAGCGATTTCATGTGGAAGATCGCCGTATGGTCGTCCGGCGTCTCGACCCGCTCGATCTGGTCCCAGCCCTCGCGCGAGGTGACGTTGGTATTGGGATCGAGGATCGTGGCGACGGAGAAGGCCACGTCGCGCGAGGTGAAGGGCCGGCCGTCGGCCCAGCGGGCCTCCGGACGCAGCTTGAACGTGATGCGCCGTCCGTCGGCGGAGAGCAGCCCGTTCTCCGTCGAGGGCACCTCGGTCGCCAGCTCCGGCACCGGGTTGAGCTGCGCGTCGTAACGGAAGAGCCACGCCCCCCAGAGCTGCGCCAGCCACGAGGTGGTGGCGTGCGTGGTGACCACCGGGTTCAGGCCCACGGGGTCCTCGCCGTCGGCCCAGCGCAGCACGTGCGGCTGCGTCCATGGGTGGCGGGCGCTGGCCCCGGCCGTTCCGGTCGAGACTTTGGTGCATGATGGCAGGATGGTCGTCGCCGCCAACATGCCCAGCGCATCGCGACGTTTCATGCCCGAGTCTCCTTTTACGCCTATACCGAGACCTTCATCATATCGGTCCACCCCAGCGAGGCCGGCAGTAGGCCAACGTGCAAACGGCGCATCAGATCGTGTATCTTTCCGTGTCGTAGAACGGCGAGATCACCGGCGAGGGGTCGAACCCCTGCAAGTCGGTGTTGTAGGCGTAGACCTCACGCTGGAA
>JAGWST010000167.1 GCA_028869325.1 bacterium
AGTTCGGCCGCTGATCGATTTGAAGGGAGCCGGCAGCCGCCCGCGTAGCCTTCCTCTATGCAGCAGACCGTCATCGATTTCTCCGAAATCCGCGTCGAGACGCCCACGCTCGAAGGCGTGCGCGACGTCTACGCGCAGATCAATGCCGCGCTCGACCGCGCGAGCACGCCGCAGGAGCGCCAGGCCGCGATCCGTCGCTGGGACGAATTGCGCCGCAGTCTCAACGCTTGGGAGTCGATGGCCAACCTCAACTTCGAGCAAGACTCGCGCAACCAGGCCTACAAAGCCGCGCGCGACTACTGCGACGAGCTCTCGCCCAAGCTCACCGCCTTCGATGTGGAGCTCAAGCGCCGGCTTCTAGCCGACGCGCAGCGCCCCCAGCTGGAGCAGTCGTTCGGGCGCACGGCCTTCGCGCTCTGGGAGGCCGACGTCACCGCCTTCGAGCCGGCCATCGAGCAGGAGCTGGTTCAAGAGTCGAGGCTCTCCGCGCAGTACACGGAGATCATCGCCTCGGCGCAGATTGCCTTCGACGGCAAGCAGCTCAACCTCGCCGGTTTGGCGCCCTACCGCGAGGATGCCGATCGCCCGACGCGCCATCGCGCGGAGCTGGCCTTCTGGAGGTTCTACGGCGACAACCGCGCCGAGCTGGACCGCATCTACGACGAGCTGGTCAAGCTGCGCCATACCATGGCGCGCAAGCTGGGCTACGAGAACTACATCAGCCTAGGCTACAAGCGCATGCACCGCATCGATTACGACCAGCGCGACGTGGAGCGCTACCGCGACCAGATCGCGCACGAGGTGGTGCCGCTGGCACAGCGTGTGATCGAGCGGCGCGCGCAACGGCTGGACTTGGAGCGGGCGATGTTCTGGGACGAGCGCATCGCCGATCCGCGCGGCAACGCGCGCCCCAAAGGCGATCTGCCGTGGATCATGGCGCGCTGCCAAGAGGCCTTTACGCAGATGCATCCCGAGCTGGCCGCGTTCTTCCGCCTGATGACGGACGGCCACTTCATCGACATGGAGAACCGCCCCGGCAAGGCCGGCGGCGGCTTTTGCACCAGCTTTCCCACAGCCGGCATGCCGTTCATCTTCGGCAACTTCAACGGCACCGCCCACGACGTCGAGGTGCTGGTGCACGAGATGGGCCATGCCTTCCAGAGCTACCGCAGCCGCGCACTGCCGCTCAGCGACTATCTCTGGCCCACCTCCGAATCCGCGGAGATCGAGTCGATGGGCCTGGAGTATCTGGCGCACCCGCAGATGGAGCGCTTCTTCGGTAAGGACGCCGAGCGCTTTCGCGAGGAGCATCTCTCCGATGCCTTCCTCTTTCTGCCGTACGGTGTGGCGGTGGACCACTTCCAGCACATGGTCTATGCCAACCCCGATGCCACACCCGCCGAGCGTCACCACATGTGGCAGCAGATGGAGCAGCGCTATCTGCCATGGCGCCAGTACGGCGATCTGCAGCATGCCGCGCAGGGCGGCTTGTGGCAGGAGAAGCGCCACATCTACCACTCACCGTTCTACTACATCGACTACACGCTGGCGCAGTGCTGCGCGTTGCAGTTCTGGGCGCGCTCCCGCCAGGATTACACCGCCGCGATGCACGACTACGTGGCGCTCTGCAGCCGTGGTGGCGAGGCGCCGTTCCAGACCTTGGCGCGCGGCGCGAATCTGAAGTCGCCGTTCGACGAGGGCGTGCTTACCGGCGTGGTGGCCGAGGCACGCAGCGCGTTGGGACTGCGCTAACGGGCGGCGCCGATGGGTCGCGAGGCTCGCGCCCGGAGCGCGGCAGGAGCTCCGCCGGCGGAGACGAACTCCGGCCGCCCCACGTGGGCGCCGGATTGCCGGGTATCAGAGGTCCGGTGACCTGGTCCATTGACGGCGGGCCGCTGCTCGGCAGATGTCCCGCAGGATGTGTGACGAGTACGAGACGATGTCCAAGGCCGAGATCATGGACGGCTTTCAGGCGGTTACGACTGCGATCGAGATCGCGTTTCGACGCCTCGACGATCGAATCACGAGCGTGCAGGCCGAGCTCCAGAAGGAGATGCGCGCCGGTTTCGCTCGCATCGACCGACGCCTCGCGCGCCTAGATGATCGGCAATCCGCCGTCGAGAGTCGCCTCGCCGTAGTGGAGGCAGATGTCTCCACGCTGAAGGCCGACGTCTCCACGCTGAAGGCCGACGTCTCCGAGCTGAGAGTCGACATGTCCATGGTCAAGGAGCGGCTCGCGTCGAGCTCCGGATAGCCAAAACCGAGTCAGCGCGTGGGGCGCGGAGGTTGCTGCAACCGAGGGGACGTGCGGCCGATGAGGACTTTCAGCCCTAGCCCAGCGGCCTGGTTCAGCGTACCATACGAGCACGCTGCCACGATGTGAAACGTGGAGGGTCCGTTCGATGAGCCTCTGGCCGTTTGCAACCGCTCCCGACGTGCTCTCCAAGGCGCTCGCGCTGAGCGAGGCGCTGCGCGCCGGCCCACCGGCGACGCCGCGCCCGCCCTCCGTCTCGCCGTACGCCGTCGACTTCGGCATCTTGGGCGTGGGGGTCTTCGCTCTCGGCGCTACCAGGACGCTGGTCCCCGGCATCTTCATGGACGCCACCGCCACCCGCCGCGCCGGCGCTGTGGTGCCGATCTCGGAGGCGCCGCTAGCCATCTCCGTACTCATCGCGATCTTCGGCACCAACCTAGGCTGGCTGGACGGCGTCTACGCTTGGCATCTCGTGCCGCCGGAGCTGCAGCTCGCGCCGCCGGCGCAGGTCAACCCCGGCAGCCTGCTGAGCAAGCCGCAATCCGGCACGCTGGGCACGTGCGTGCTCTGGGGGACCAACTACGGCGTGCTCACCGCCGGCCACGTGGGCGACTCGCTCGCCTCCGCCTACGACGCCGCGGGCGCCTACGTGGGCGACGTGGTCTTCACGCGCGACCCGGCCAACCACCGGCAACAGACCCGCGCCGACGTGGCCCTCATCTCCCTGGCCCCGGACGTGCCGCGCCCACCGCGCACCGCCGGCGCCGCCACGCTGACCGGTCCCAGCGCCGTGGAGGTCCGCTCCAGCGCCGGAAGCACGACCACCAGCGTGATCGGCAAGACATCGTGGTTCCACTTTCCCGCCTACGCCGCCGACTACGAGGACCTCTACCTCACGGCCGGCGCGGTGACGCAAGTCGGCGACTCCGGCTCCGCCGTCTTCCTCGCCGGCAGCACGCAAGTGGTTGGCCACGTGATCGGGGCCAGCCCCGGGAT
>JAGWST010000168.1 GCA_028869325.1 bacterium
GGGTTGGGCTTGATGGTGCTGCTGGACGTGGTGTACAACCACTTCGGTCCGGAGGGCAACTATCTCAATCGCTATGCCCCGGCCTTCTTCACGGAGCGCTACCGCACGCCGTGGGGAGCGGCGATCGACTTCGAGGGCGCGGCCAGCCGGACCGTGCGCGACTTTGTTATCCAGAATGCGCTCTACTGGCTGCAAGAGTATCATCTCGACGGCTTGCGCCTGGACGCCGTGCACGCCGTCCACGACCGCACACGGCCCGACGTGCTCGAAGAGCTCGCGGCCGCGGTGCGCAAGGCGATCCCGGCCGCGCGCCACGTGCACCTGGTCTTGGAGAACGACGCCAACCAGGCGCGCTACCTCGCGCCGCGGAGGGGCGCGAGGGCACACTACGACGCGCAGTGGAACGACGACGCGCATCATGCCTATCACGTGCTCCTGACCGGGGAGCACACGGGCTATTATGCCGACTTTGCCCAGGCGCCGGCCGCGCAGCTTGGGCGAACGCTGACGCAGGGGTTTGCCTTCCAAGGCGAGGTCTCGGCCTGTCGCCAAGCGCCGCGCGGCGAGGCAAGCGACGATCTGCCGCTCACGCGCTTCGTGACCTTCCTGCAGAATCACGATCAAATCGGCAATCGCGCGCTCGGCGAGCGCATCACCACCCTGGCCGGGGCCGACGCCGTGCGGGCGGCGAGCGCCGTGCTGCTGCTGGCGCCCTCGCCGCCGCTGCTCTTCATGGGCGAGGAGTGGGGGGCCTCGACGCCGTTCTTATTCTTCTGTGACTTCGAGCCCGAGTTGGCACGCCGCGTGAGCGAGGGAAGGCGCAAGGCGTTCTCGGGCTTGCCGGAGTTCTCCGACCCCAGAGGCCGCGCCCAGATCCCGGATCCCAACCAGGAGCAGACGTTTCTCCGCAGCACCCTGCGTTGGGACGAGCGGGCGAGGCCGGCGCATCGCGCCTGGCTGGATCACTACGCGCGGCTTCTCGAGCTGCGCCACTCCACGATCGTTCCGCGTATCGCGCGCTTGGCGGGCGGATGCGGCCGTTACGAGACGTTCCAACAGACGGGTCTGCTGGCGCATTGGCGGCTGGACGACGGCAGCCGGCTCACGCTGATCGGGAATCTGGGAGTGCGGCCGCTGGCGGGGGCAAGCGCGCTGGCGCAGCACCTGCGCGGCGAGACGCTCTACGCGAGCCACCCGGAGCTGCGCCGCGAGGCGGCGGCGGGCGCGCTGGGCGCGTGGTCGGTGCTGTGGCTCCTGGAGACATGACTCCCGAACACGAAGCGGCGGTGCGCGCCCTGGCCGATGCGGTGGGGATCGAGTCCTCGTACGCGGACTATTTCGGACGCGAGCACTGCGTTGATCCGGTCGCGCAGCAGAGGCTGCTCGCGGCGATGGGCTATGCGGCCGCGGATGCCGCGCAGGCTCGTGCCGCGCGCGATGCGCTGGAGTGGGCGAGCTGGGAGGAGGGCTTGGAGTCCGTCGTCACCGTCGACGAAGGCACGCCGATCGGACCCATCGCATTGGTCGGCGAGTCATCGGCATTCGACCAGTTGATGTGGCGGCTGGTCGAGGAAGACGGCTTCGAGCATACGGGAAGCGTGACGCGTGCGGCTACCGCGTTGCTCGAGCGCCGCGAGGTGGGCGGCAAGAGATTGGAGCGCCGCTCGTTCACGCTGCCGCTGCGGCTCCCCGCCGGCTATCACCGGCTGCTGCTGGGCTCGCCGCTGGCTGCCTGCGCGGAGCGCAACGAGAGCCTGGTCATCGTGGCCCCGGCCGGATGCTATCTTCCGCCGGCGCTGCAGCGCGGCGCGCGGCTCTGGGGCCTGGCGCTGCAGCTCTACGCCCTGCGCTCGGAGCGCAATTGGGGCATGGGGGACTTCGGCGATCTGCGCGCCGCCGTTGCCCTGGCCAAGGAGCAGGGTGCGGGCTTCGTGGGCCTCAATCCGCTGCATGAGCTGGATCCGCTGCAACCCGCCGATGCCAGCCCGTATGCGCCCTTCAGCCGCATCTATCTCGATGCGCTCTATTTGGATCTCGGCGCGATCGAGGAGTTTGCGAGCTGCGAGGCGGCGCAGGCGCTGATCGCGACGAGGCCGTTCGCGGAGAGCATCGAGGCTCTGCGAAACGCGCCGCTGGTCGACTACGACGGCGTTGCGCTCTGGAAGCGGCGCGTGCTCGAGATGCTCTTCGCGGAGTTCATGGCGCGCCATCTCGGCGATCCGCCGAGCGAGCGCGGGCGAGCCTTCTGGGCTTTCGTGCGTGAGGGCGGCAGCTCGCTCGAGCGTATGGCGACCTTTCAGGCGCTGCGCGAGCGCATGCTGGAGCAAGATGCGGGCCGGACGGATTGGCACTATTGGCCCGAGCCCTTGCGGCGTCCAGATTCGCAGGCGGTGGCGGCGTTTGCCGCCGAGCACCGCGGGCGCGTCAATTTCTACCTCTACTTGCAGTGGCAGGCCGCGCTCCAACTGGGCGAGGCGGCGAGTGAGGCGCGCCGCATGCCGGTGGGCCTCTATCGAGATCTTGCCGTCGGCACGGCGGCGCACGGCGCAGACGCGTGGATACAGCAGGGCACGCTGCTCTCGCAGATCTCCATCGGTGCGCCGCCGGACCTGCTCAACCCGATCGGTCAGGAGTGGGGCGTCGCGCCGTTCGATCCCATGGCCCTCAAGCGGCAACGCTACGCGCCCTTCATCGAGCTCATCCGCGCCAACATGCGCCATGCCGGCGCACTGCGCATCGACCATGCGATGGGCTTGATGCGCCTGTTCGTGATTCCCCGCGGGCACGGCCCGCGCGATGGCGCCTACCTGCGGATGCCGCTGGAGGACCTGCTTCGCATCGTTGCGCTGGAGAGCCGGCGCAGCCACTGCATCGTGGTGGGAGAGGACCTCGGCACGGTGCCGCAGGGCTTTCGCGAGCGCCTCGCGCGGGCGCAGATCCTCTCCTGCCGTCTGCTCTACTTCGAGCACGACCAGGCGTTCCGGCCGCTGGCCCCCGAGGGTTACCCCGCACTCGCCATCGCCAGCACGGGAACGCACGATCTACCGACGCTGGCCGCCTATTGGCTCGGCGCGGACATCGAGCTCAACCGGCGCCTGGGATTGATCGCGACGCCGGAGGAGCGCGCGCGCGCGGCGGACGATCGGCGCCGCGAGCGCGCGGGCTTGGCGGCTGCGCTCGGAGTAGCGGGGCGCTCCGCCGCGGCCCCGTCGGATGCCGACGTCGACGAGCTGGCGCGCCGCGCGTATGCCTTTCTGGCGCGTACGCCCTGCGCGCTCCTGACCGTGCGCGTCGAGGATGTTCTCGGTCAAGCGGAGCCGGTGAACGTGCCCGGCACGACGACAGCTCACCCCAACTGGCGGCGCAAGCTGCCGAAGACGCTGGCGGAGATCGCCTCCGATCCGCGTCTGGCCACCCTCTCGCAGCTGTTAGCCGCGACACACACCCTACCGCGTCCGGCGACGGTCCCGATCTCGACCTACCGGCTCCAGTTCCACCGCGGCTTCACGTTCCGCGACGCCGCGCGTCTGGTGCCCTATCTCCATGCGCTCGGGATCACGCATATCTACGCCTCGCCTTACCTGAAGGCGCGCACCGGGAGCGCCCACGGCTACGACATCATCGATCACAATGCCCTCAATCCGGAGATCGGCTCGCGCGCCGACTTCGAGGCGATGGTCGCGCGACTGCACGCTTACGGCATGGGGCAGATCCTGGACTTCGTGCCGAACCACATGGGCATCGGTGGCTCGGAGAACGCGTGGTGGCTCGATACGTTGGAGTGGGGGAAGGATTCGCCGTACGCCGCCTTCTTCGATATCGATTGGCGGCCGGCGCGGCGGGATCTGCGGGGGAAGGTGCTGTTGCCGGCCCTGGGCGGGCACTACGGCGCCGTGCTCGAGCGGCAGGAGCTGCAGCTCTCCTTCGATCCTCGTGAGGGAGCCTTCAGCGTCTGGTACTTTCAACACCGCTTTCCCATCGCGCCGCGCGACTACGGAGCCATTCTCGAAGCGGCGGCAGACGCGATGCAGCGGCGAGCCTCCGCCGATGACGAGCCGCTCTCGGACTTGCGGGCGCTGGCGATGGAGTTCTCGGCCTTCGGCCGGAGGGGTGCGGGCGAGCGCTCACGCGACGCCATCCGCTACCTGGTGAACCGGCTCAAGCGGCGCCTGAGCGAGCTGGCCGCCCAGGCATCGGTACGCGAGGCCA
>JAGWST010000169.1 GCA_028869325.1 bacterium
GGTGCCGGGGCTCTCTTTGGCGAGCGCGTAGCGGAAGGAGACCTCGCGCGGAAGGCCGTCCTCGTAGAGGTAGAAGACCTCCAGCTCCCCGCTCTCGGCGAGCGTTCGGGCGACGAGGAAGGCCTCGAAATCGATCGCCTCTGAGACGTGGCGGCGTGCGGCGTCGCAGATGGTGTGCAGGTCGTTGCCGCCGGCGATCGATTGGAGCGCGGAGACCACCGTCTCCCAATCTTGGCTGAGCGCCGCGTTGCGGCGCGAGAGGCGGCCGACCTCCAGCAGCGCGGCAAGACGCTCTGCGCCTTGCTCGACCTGGCTCTGCGCGGCGGTTGCCGCCGACCGCGAGTCGAAGCGCGCGGAGAGCGCGCCCAGCACGCGTTGCTCGAAGAGGATGGGCGCGGCGACGATCTCCGCATCGACGTGCGTGCGACGCTGGCGCATGGTGGCGCCCTCAGGGCGCCCGGCCGTGGCGGCGTCACAGACGTCGCGCACCACCTGGCCGCCCACGGCGCGGTCGAGCGAGCAGACGGCGGCGCCGCCGCGCCAGACGTTCAACTCCAGCAATCCAACGCTCGCCAGCTCAACAGAGAGTGCGGCGAGCGCGCGTTCGTACGCGCCGTCGGGTGGGTGGTCGATTTCGACGCCCGGCAGTGACCGTGCCACGATACCTTGCATCGGCACGAGGGGCCGGTCTCCCTACCTAAAACTGTGCGTCAACTCGCTTTTTCGTGGCACGGTTCGAAATAATGAACGTAGATGGGGTGGCAGATTCATACGGTTTGGCCATCTTGTCATGGCGGAAAGGCCGGTGATATACTTACCGGGCTCTCTGAGCGGGTTACCCCCGCCGTAGCCTCCGCTTGCGCGGAGGGAGCTCTTGCCCGGCCCGCGTGGCTGGGTCGTCCGGGGCTACCAGGCGCCGGCGTCCAAAGGAGTATCGATTAGGTTGGCTACCGCATACGAAATGTGCTACATCCTGCGCCCCACCCTGGAAGAGGGCGATGTCGAGGCGCGGGCCACGCAATTCGCCGAGCAGATCAGCAAGAACGGGGGCGCCGTCGGCAACGTCGAGCGCCTGGGCAAGCGTCGTCTCGCGTACGAGATCGCCGATCTCCGCGAGGGATACTACGTGGTGATGAACTTCACGTCCGATGCCCCCAACGCCAAGGAGCTGGAGCGCCAGATGAAGCTCTCCGAGGACGTGCTGCGTTCGATGCTCATCCGGAACGAGGCGTAGCGTTACGCAGGAACACCGATCCCTCGAGAGCCCCGACAGCGGCGGCAAGCGGCCCCGCTGACGCTCAGAGAGAGGAGAGCACGATGGCCGGAAGTTTCAACAAGTTCATCTGCGTGGGGCGCCTCACGCGCGATCCCGAGATGCGTGCCTTGTCCAGCGGCGCGAACGTCGTCAAGTTCACCGTTGCCGTCGATCGGCGCGGCCGCGGCACCAATCGCGAGAACCGCGAGACCGATTTCTTCGACATCACCGCCTGGGATCGTCTGGCCGAGACCTGCAACACGTACCTCAAGAAGGGTATGCTGGTGCTCATCGACGGCCGCGTCCAGATCCGCTCGTACGAGGATCGCGACGGCGTGAAGCGCAAGGCGGTCGACGTGATCGCCAACGACATGCAGATGCTGGACCGTCCGGGCGCCGGCGGCGGCTCGGGCGAGGAGCGCTACGGCGAGGAATCCTACCGCGCGCCGTCGAGCGGCGGTAGCGGCAGCGGCTTCACCGCCGACGAGTCGATGGACGACGAGATACCGTTCTGAGTGGATTGAAAGCTGCTCATCTAGGAGAGAATCCGGCCTCGAAGACGGACACCGCTTCCGTCAGGCTCTTTGAAAAGGTTGCGACGAGCCAGCTTCAGGGTTCAATAATTCACGAGCGTTTCCAGGCCGCGCCCCGGGGCGATTAAGGAACGTTTCTCGCCGCGCGCTCCAGGGATGTACGCGCGAACCCCGAGAACATGCGCCGCCGTGCTGGTCAGGTGTGTCGCCGGCTTCTCCATGCCCGGTCGCCGGCATGCCTCGTCGCGAGACTGCAAGATGCCGAGGCCTTCCGCTCGCGTATCTCCTCGACGACCTGCTCGAGGACGCGTACAGAAGCCTCGTCCAGAACATTGCCGAACTCGATTGTTTCGATGCTACTCGCGAGCTTTGCGCGAATCTCAGGCATCTCGCTCGGGATAATGATCACGTCAACGTCATCTGGCGTGACGATCGACTCTTGGGTGAAAATATCGACGTTGGTCAGACCCGCCTGTATCAGCGACGAACGAATGAGGTCCGCTTGCTCGATTGTCGAATAGAGGATACCGATTCGGTGATTGGTGGGAATCTGCGCGAGACGCAGGAGCGTCTGAAGATGTGGACCAACCACGATGCCGACCACCTGGGCCCGACTGCGAGCGAGACGCCGAACCTCGGCTAGATGAAAAAACGTTGTCACGACCAGGTCGACGTCGAAAGCCTCGGCAGAGTCAAATCCGCCCAGCACCAGTGGACGGACGGGACTCATGAGGTGACGGGAGAGCTCGCCAGCGAAATACAACGCGCGTTCGTCGTTGCATTCGACGAATGCAACCCGAATACTGACTCGCTCCGCGTGCAGCGCGTGCTGCCAGGCGGCAGACGTGATCTCGTCAGGTTGGAGGCCAGCACCGAGACAATCGTCGATCACTCTGCGGAGCAGATAGAGCGCCTGCTCGCGGACAGTCCGCGCCGCTTTTGCCTCACTCGCGCTCTTTACGACCATCCCGCCTCGGCGGTGCGACTCGACATACCGGCCTTCGGCAAGCGTCTTATAGGCAAGCGCGATGGTATTTCGGTTGACGCCAAGGTGCGAGGCGAGAAGGCGGCTGCTCGGCAATCGATCACCCGGCGAGAGTTTGCCAGCCTCGATCAAGAACTCGATTTGGTCGACGATCTGCCGGTACACCGGAACGCCCGACGCGTGGCTGAGCCGGATGGCACGAGACGTATCTCCGTTAGGCTGTTGGTCGAAGTCGCGGCGCATGATCTCGAATATATTCTACCACGCGCGACGTCGGCGTACCCGGGCCGAATACCGCCGTAATCCCCATCGTCATAAGCTTCGCAGCATCTCGCTCAGGTATGGTACCGCCGAGCACGACCAGCACGTCGGAGGCGCCTTCCTTGCGGAGCAAAGCCAAGATATCAGCGGCGTACTCCAAGTGGCCTCCGGCGAGGCTCGAAATGCCGAGAACCTGCGCATCCTCTTGGATGACCGTGCGGACTATCGACTGCGGCGATTGAAAGATGCCGGTATAGACAACCTCCATGCCCGCATCACGGAGGCTGCGCGCGATGACCTTTGCCCCACGATCGTGACCGTCAAGTCCCGGTTTCGCGATGACGACCTTGATGGGCACCTGAGGCCTCGTCCGATCGTTGATGCTAGAATCTCGTTGATGGTCGTTGCTCACCCCAAACCTCCCGCAGTACCCCGCAGACCTCTCCGACCGTGCATCGCTCGCGTACGGCCTCCTCGATATGCGGCATAAGATTCTTTCTCTGTTCGCGCGCCGCCGATTCGATGGCGCGTAGCGCCTGACCGGCACTTCGTTGGTCGCGCGAGGCCTTGGTTTCCTTGAGACGCCGAATCTGCTGTTCCGCAGTCCGCGGATCCAGCTCGAAGAGCTCCATCTCCGAAGGACTCACCTCATCGACGAAGTCATTGACTCCGACGATGACGCGCTCGTTGGCCTCGACCTGCATCTGCTGTTCCCACGCCGAATCGGCAATGAGCTGATTGACGTAACCCGATTCTATCGCGGCGACCAGGCCGCCCATCGCATCAATCTGTTCGATTAGCGCTTTCGCCTGCTCTAGGATATCCTTCGTCAGGCGCTCGATGTAGTACGAACCAGCAAGCGGATCGACAACGTCACCGACGCCGGTCTCATGCAGCAGAATCTGTTGTGTCCGAACCGCGATCTTGATCGCGTGTTCCGATGGAATCGCGTACGCCTCGTCGAAGGAGTTCGTGTGGAGCGACTGTACACCGCCCAGAACTCCAGAAAGCGCCTCGGTTGTGGTACGCACGATGTTGTTGAGCGGCTGCTGCGCCGTCAAGGAGACCCCGGCAGTTTGGGCATGCGCGCGCATCAACCAAGATCGTGGATCCCGGCAGCCCAGGCGCTCTCGCATGAGGAGTGCCCACAGCCGGCGCGCGGCGCGCAGCTTGGCGATCTCCTCGAAAAAATCGCGATGAACGTCAAAGAAAAATGATACCCGCGGAGCGAGGACGTCGGGATCGATACCGCGTTCCTTCGCCGCTTCCAAGTAGGTGATGCCGGCGCTCAACGTCAGCGCCAATTCCTCAACCGCCGTGGCTCCCGCTTCGCGGATATGATAACCGCTGATGCTCACCGGGTTGAATCTCGGCATGCAGTTAGCGGCGTACTCCATGGTGTCTACCACCAGCCTCACGGACGGGCCAGGCGGAAAGATGAACTCGTTTTGAGCCGTGTACTCCTTCAAAATATCGTTTTGAATCGTGCCGGTGAGCCGATCCCCCGAGATGCCTCGTTCGTCTCCGGTGACCCGGTACATCGCCAGCAACACGGCCGCGGAACCGTTGATCGTCAGCGACGTGGATATCTCGTCGAGCGGGATGTCGGCAAAGAGCGCGTGCGTATCGACGACGGTGTCGATCGCGACGCCAATCTTGCCGACCTCTCGAGAGTAGACCGGGTGATCCGAGTCGTAGCCCAGGAGCGTCGGCAAGTCGAAGTCGGTCGAGAGGCCGGTCTCGCCGTGGGCCAGGAGATACTTATAACGCCGGTTCGTATCTTCCGCTTGACCAAACCCCGCGACTTGACGAATTGTCCAGGGGCGGCCGCGATACATGCTTGCGTGAACGCCCCGCGTGTATGGATATTGCCCCGGGAATCCCAGATCGGCTAGGTAATCGATGTTCGCGATATCGGTCGGCGTGTAGAGATCCTTGATCGGAGCTCCGGAGAGCGTCGTAAATCGTGATCGACGTGGTGGGAATCGCTCGTAGTCCTTGTGAAGGTGATCCGATTGCCAGGCGCGTTCCGGCCCTTTAAGCTCCTGGGATCTGGCGGAATCGGGAACGTCGGTTAATCGTGCCATGTCGTATGGGCCTCCTTGAGAATGCTGCCTACACGCTCTCGTTGGGTGGCTGATGCATCAGAGTCAAAGCCCGATGCGCAGGCCCGAACCCATTCCTCCGCAATCCATGCTGCTTCGGCTGTAGCAGCCTTCGAGCGGCGGATATCGAGCGCCCTATCGCACGAGAGCTGCTCCCAACGCTGGTCAAGCGCGGCTTTGAGCTCGCCGACGCCCCGGCCGTCGATCGCCACTGTCTGCAGAACGGGGAGCGCTCGACCGAAGCTGAGCTTGAAGTGCCGCGCGGCCTCTGCGGCGCCTGGTCGGTCCGCCATGTTGACGACGACGACATCCGCAACTTCGACCGAGCCTGCTTTGATCGTTTGAACGGCATCGCCGAGCCCTGGAATCGTGACGAGCAGAACCGTGTCCGCGAGGGCCGCGATGGACACCTCGGTTTGCCCGGCGCCTACCGTCTCGATAACGATGATGTCGAAGGACCCGGACGCCTCGAGCAGTCGAGCGACGTTGTGCGTCGCGGCGGCGATAGCGCCCCTGGAGCCACGGTTGGCCATGCTCCGAACGAAGACGCCGCTGCAGTTGAGGTATTCTTCCATCCGGAGACGGTCTCCGAGCAAGGCGCCCCCGGTGAGCGGACTCGAGGGATCGATTGCGATGACGCCGACTCTCGCACCGGTCTCTGTATACGCGGCGATCAAACGGCCGATCAGCGTGCTCTTGCCGGCCCCTGGTGGCCCGGTTACGCCCACGCAATGGACCCGTCGATCGGCTTGTGGTATGACGACGTCCAACGGCGCTGCGTTCTCGACGAGCGAGATGGCACGGGAAAGTTGCATCCAGCCATTCGCTTCGCGGTGGCGAGCTAGAAGCAGTTCAACGTCAATCGGCGTGTTCAAGTCGTAGGCTTCCATGGAGTATCGCTTCTCGTAAATCGGTTCTTGCGGTTTTTCCAATTCCGGTCAGAGGTAATTCTCCGACAATTGCCGCGGCCGACGGTCTCTTGAAGCCGGCGAGTTCCGTACGACAGAATCGCAGGAGCTCTCGTCCCGTGAGCGTGCTCTCGGGCTTCGCCATGGCGACGACCACGGGCGTCTCTCCCCACCGGGCATGCGGAATTCCAATCACGCACGCGCATGCTACCAGAGGATGCCGACAGGCCACAGCCTCGATCTCAGCCGGTGCGACGTTCAGGCCGCCGCTGATGATAATGTCCTTTGATCGCCCGGTGAGATAGAGACATCCGGTGTCGTCAAGGAGTCCCACATCTCCGGTGCGCAAGGCGCCGGTGGCCATGAACGCGGCATCGATCGTAGCTTCATCCTTCCAATAGCCCGCCATCAGCGCCGGGCTGTCGCAGACGATCTCGCCGGCGACGCCAGGAGGAAGAACGTCGCCTTGCTCGTCGACGACACGCAGCGAGGAGGTCACAAAGGGAAACCCAACGCTGTCCGGATGGCGGCGCAAGACCTCCGGCGTTGCGCACGAGATCGTGAGGAGCTCGGTCATCCCGTAAAACTCATACGTCTTGACGGCTGGAGCGGCGTCGTGCCAATGATGCAAGACCGCCGGCGGCATGGGCTCCGAAGCGAACATGATCCAACGCAGCCGGCGCAGCTGAGCCATATCACCCTCGGCCAACATTCTCGCGATGAGTGTCGGCACCGCATCGAAGGCGGTTGCACGCCCGCACGCGCGACCGATCGCCTCAACGTCGAACCGCGGAAGGATCTCAAGAGACCCTCCGGATACGAGTGTCGGCAGCACCTGCTCCGGAATGGCGGCGAAAAAGGGGAGAAAGGCGATATTGACGTCGTCTCGCGAGAACGGGAATGCGGCACTCAACAGAA
>JAGWST010000170.1 GCA_028869325.1 bacterium
CGATCGTCTGCTGCATGTCGAGACACGCTATGCGGTGAGCCGCGGCAGTGTCCGCATTCATCTGCTGGAGCATCCTGCGCGGCTCCACCTGGTGCTGCAAGACTCTCAAGGCACGCCGGTCGGCGCGAAGGATATCAGTCCGAACGAGGCGACCGTCGATTTCACGCTGCCGGCCGTCGCCACGGATGAGACCTTTGTGCTCGTCGCCGGATTCCAACAGGGGACGGGCGAGCAGACCGTCCTGCAGCCCTTGATCGTGCATGCCCGATAGCGCGCGCCGCGCGCTATCGGCGCTCGCTGCGATGGTTGTGCTCGCCGCGGCGCTTGGGATCATGGTGCACCGGGTCGCCGGCTTGCACGTGATGATGGGCGACTTCCGCGCGTTCTACTGCGCGGCGCAGGTGCGCTTGCAAGGCGGCGATCCGTATGAAGCGGAGCCGCTGGCCCGCTGCGAGGCCGTGCCGGCTCCGGCGGCAGTCTACACCGCGAAACCGGGCGAGACTCTCCCCGCCCCACTCCCCGGCTACCTCATCGCGGCCTTCGTTCCGCTCGCGCTCCTGCCGTTCGGCGCCGCGATCGTCGTTTGGGCGATCGCGCTGGCAGCGGCGACCGCGGGGGGAGTGTACCTCTTGCACCGATTGCGCGTGGGCAGCCTGCCGACGCTCATCATAGCGCTCGCGATTCCCCTCTGCGCCGTCTCCTTTTCCGTTGGTGAGCTCCCGCCCATCGCGTTCGCGGGAATCGCCTTGGCTGCCTGGGGCGCCGGCCGCGCCTGCCCGCCGGCCGTCGGTATCGGCATCGCCTTGGCCATGGCGGAGCCGCAGCTCGGCGTCGCTTGCGCTCTGGCCGCGCTTCTGCTCTCGCGCCGATTCGTCGCCCCGGTCGTTGCGGTGTCCGTAGCGTTGCTGCTGCTCTCGATCGTCACGCTGGGCGTCAAGGAGAATGTGGAGTACGTCGTCACGGTGCTGCCGCTGCACTTGGCGGCGGAGATTCCTACCGTGCAGCAGTACAGCCTGACGTGGGTGCTCCACGGGCTTGGCGTCGCGGACGGGCCGGCGCTGCTGCTGGGCCGGCTCTCCTACGTGGCGATGCTCGCACTTGCCGCCTGGTTCGCACGCTCGCGCACGGCGCGCCGCGCGCCGGCCGCGGCCGTGCTCGCCGCGCCGGCGTTCGCCGTGGTCGGAGGGCCGTTCGTCCATCTCGACCATATCGCGCTCGCGCTGCCCGCGGCCCTCTGGCTCTCATCACAGCACACGCGCGCCTCGCTGGCGCAGCTCGCCGCTACGGTCGCGCTCGCCGTACCGTTACTCTTCGTTCTTGCGACGACGGCGTTGATCTTGATCGTACCGTGCGTGGCGGGATGGGTCGTGGCGTCCTACGGGCGCGATCGTGCCATCGGCCTGCGCTCCGCGGCGGTTGCGACCGTGCTGGTCGTGCTCGCCGGCCTGACGGTTCTGCGAACGGGTACGGGCCTCGAGTCTTCGGTGTTGCATCCGGTCGCCGGGGCGTCGATCTTTGCGCAGGAGTCGTGGGCTGAGTATATTCGTCGTCACAACGTGATGACCGGATGGGTCATCTGGCTCCTGAAGATGCCGACCTGGTACGGACTCCTCGCGACGGCCGCGCTCTGCGTGCTCAGCAACTTCCGGCGAGAAGCAGCGGCGTAACCGGGTTGACATCGGGGATCGGAGCGACGCTGGAGGGTGCTGCGATCGGGGCCTTGTCCTCGAGCGAGGCAGAGACCGCGGCGTTGAGCTCCGGATAGCACCCCAAAACGGTGCCGATACCGGGTGCGTCGAGGTAGTTCTGCCGGGCGTCGAGCTGCTGCTGCGCGCTGCCGATCACGCTCTGCAGCATGCCCTGGATCGGCGCGTGCGCCGTGATCGAGGACTGCGTGTTGGTGAAGACCTCCGGTTGGAGCAGCGAGCCCGTCATCGATGCGGTTCCCTGCGAGCAAGATCCGGCGGGCGATCCGCTGGGCTGAAAGAACGGCAGCGTCATCGTCGGGCCTGGGAACTCGCCGCCGTTGAGCAAGGCATCCGCCGACGGCGGGACGCAGGCCGACGAGGGCGGGGCGCTCACGCCCTGCAAGTTGTTGTAGAGCGCGTAGAGGCTGTACTGCTGATACGGACTGCTTTCGTTCGAGACCAAGCCGCTGTAGCGTACCGCAAGCTGGACGCGCTCGCCTACGACGCTGGACTGCACGGCCCAGATGATGCCATACAGCAAGAGGAGGAAGAGCGGCAGGATGATCGCCGTCTCCGTCAGAGCCTGTCCGCGCTGAGCCTCCCCCCTTCCCGCTGCGGTTTGCATCCTCACTTGCACTGGAAGGATACTCCCGGCTGGATCGTTCCCGCGAAGGGCTGCTCGGGGATGGAGCTCCACCAGCCGAGCACGGCCAAGAGCCCCTCGTTGCCCGGCGTGTAGTAGTAGCCGAAGCTGCCGTCCGAGGTGGCGGGATTGCCGCCGTAGTCGACGCGGTACCAGAAGTCGCTATCCGAGAGCACCGCTTGATTGTTCGCGCTCTCGGGATACTCCATGACTTGAAAGGGCTTGTTCGTCTGCGGGTTGATCATGTAGCCCACGTACATGAACTCTTGCGTCGACATGAGCGTCGTCGCGGCGGCGCGCCCGATGGCGGTATAGACCGGCGCGCTGAAGGAGAAGAACGCGGGGAGCAGCGACCGCACCTTCGCGCAAGCCACCACCTCGATCTGCATGGGCATGAAGTTGCGGCTCAGGTTGGGGTTGCCGGGCTCACCGCCGCCCACGACAAAGTTGCAGCAGTCGGCGAAGACGTCCGAAAGGTACTGGTTGACGCGTGGGGTCGCGGCGATGAGCGTGTAGTCAAAGGCACAGTCACCCCCGTTGGCCTTGCCGCAGTTCTGCTGATACTGCTGGAGCATGCTCTTGACGGCCGATATCTGATCGTCGAACGTTGGCGAAGAGATACGCTGGATCAGGAGCACGTCGTTGGTATAGCGCTGTACGGCATCGATGTACTGTTGCCGGAGATTTGCGTACATGACGGCGCAACTGGTGGGTCCGCTGCTCAGCGAGGAGTCACAGCCGCCCGTGCCGCGGATGGCCAGCAGCATGCCCTGGACGATGAAACGGATGCGGTACTCCTCCACCGCGGCGGCATGCAAATCGGACTCCATCTCGTTCCACTGCGTCGCCTGAATGGAGAGCAGACCGCGCGCCGCGGCGTCGGCCGCGTTCTGCGCGCGGACCTGCCAGCTCACCATATTGCCGTAGCTCAGCGCAAAGGCCAAGAGCACCAAGACGGTCAGCGAGCCGAGAGCCCAGACGGGCAGGGTCTGTCCGCGCTGCGCGTGGTGACGCATCAGCCGCCCGCTTGACCTGGGGCGCACCCGATGAGCGGGTAGAGCGGCCACTGTTGCCCCAAGAGCGGGCCGACCCCGGCGCCCTGGATGGGCATCACGTCCCACTGGTAGATGAGGTTGACGGAGGCGATCGTGAGCGGCTGCGATACCGTCTCGTTGTAGATGTTGTTGCTTGGGTCCGCCAGCCACGCAGCCCGTGCGGCAGCGTAGTCAGCGGAGAATGTGGCGATGAGCTGCGCGTAGATGCGTTGGTGGCAGCCCATGGCTTGGAAGGTCTGGTTCGGCGCCACGCCGCTAGTCGCCAGATCGTAGTTGCCGTCTACGGTATCGGGGCCGTCTTTCAGGTATTCAGCGAGCCCCAGCGAGCGCAACTGCTGCCCCGCGCACTGATCGCCCACCATATCCAGCGGCGAGCAATACCAGATGAAGCCGAAGTTGAAGTAGTAAGGCGGAACGTTCTGATCGTCTTGGGTGAACGGGTTCTCCTGCGTGTTGAAGACGGTCGCCGAGTTGTAGCCCGCGCCCTGGGCGTCGTCGTCGTGGTTGCTGGTCATATAGCGACCCTCGACGTCACCGGCCGTCAGGGTGACGTTGTTACCGAGTGAGGAGAGCCCGCCTATCTGTAATTGGGCGCTGGTCTGCAGGCGCTGCGGCCGGATGATCGAGGCGCCGCCGTAGCGATTGGTCAGCGTGCCCCACTGTGTGAAGTTGACGGGAACATTGGTGAGCGGAGGGCTTGCGGCGTTGAACGTGATACTGCTCAACGGCACGTTGGGAAAGATCTGATCGATCTGGTTGAGCCCTGCCTGGTCGGTCACGCCTAGGGCATAGTTGTGGGCGAATTGAAATAAGGCGCCGTCGAGTTCCATCTGAAAGTAGCCCACCAGGGCGATCTGCATCGCTCCAAAGAGCAACAGGAGGGTGAAGCTGAGCGTGATCGCGGTCTCCGCCAGGGCGCTCCCGCGGACCGCCGTGAGCGGGCGCGCCACGGTCACGGTGGTGGGCTCTCCTGCAGGCTCGACCAGCCGCTATACGAAGCGCTGAGCGCGTTGTTGGCCTGCAAGGCGATGGCGGCCAGCGCGGTCACCGACATGAGCGTCAAGAGCGCCAGGACGAGCGCATACTCCGGCAGCGCGGCCCCACGCTCGTCGCCGAGCAGGGCGCGGAAGGGGCCGGTCATTGGGTGATGATCTGCGGCGTCATGACGAACACGACGTCCGTCTCGTTATTCTGGTAGCGAGTGGATTGGAAGAGCTTGCCGAGAATCGGAAGCTGGCTCAGGTACGGAATCTTGGTGATCGTGCGCTGCTGAACTCGATTGAGGAGCCCGCCCATGATCACGCTCTGACCGTCCTTGGTGACGACCTCTGTGGAGAGCTTGCTCTCTTTGAGGGCCGGGATGAAGAAACCGTTGAGCTGAACCGCGTTCTGATAGTCCAGATTCGAGATGTCCGGCGTGATCTTCGTATCGATCGAGCCGTCGGGCATGATCTGGGGCGTGACGTTTAACTGGACGCCGTAGTCTTTGAAGACCACGCTGACCTGTCCGAGCCCCGTCGAGTAGACGTACGGGATCTGGCCGCCGACGAGGAACGTCGCCTGGCTGCCCGGCATCGTCACCAAATTCGGCGCGGAGAGGACGCGCGCATGACCGCTCTGCAGAATCAAGTCCAGCGTCGGTGCCAGCAGCGTGGTTCTCAGGAACGGACCAACGTTGAGCACTTTGCCAAGCTCCGCCGAGTGTCCGTTCTCGAGGGCTGGGAAGCTCGGCGGCGCAAATTGGTAGAATCCCGGCTGCCCCGGTATGGGGATCGCCGACTGCAGCCGGATGCCAAGCTGGCTCAGCGCGGTGCGGTCGACCTCGAGAACGTAGACCTTGATATCGATCTGGCTGGCGGTCGTGACCTCCAAGCGATCGATCAACTTGCCGGTGGCGGCCAGGTAGGGACCGGCCAGCGTCCTCGCCCGCTGTAGAACCTGCTCAGCCTGTATGCGATCGTGGACGGTGCCGCTGACGATGACGTTGCCCTTATCGTCGGGTTCGATCTGCAGGCCGCTGACGCCGTGCGCGCCGGCGAACTCGTTCTGAATCGACCCCAGCGATCGCGCGACCGTGACGGCATTGACGATCTTGTACTTGTCATCCCGGCTCTTGGAAGAGAACACAAAGCCGTTGAAGCGCGAGATGATGTCGTTGAGATCGACGAAGTGGGCCATATCCGGAACCGTGCCGCGAACGACGATGGAGTGACCGAAGCTCACGACCTGCACGGCGGGGTCCGAGATCGAAGCGCGCAGCATCTGGGAGACGTCGTCGAGAGTTTGGTTTGTGACCGTCACTTCGTAGTCGAGCCGCTTGCCCTTAGCCCAGGCGATGACCGAGGTGTGGCCGGGAACCTTGCCGTTGATCATGAGCTGGGTCGTCCCGATCGGCACGATGCCGGCGATCGCGCCGTCCCCGACGGCGACGCGCGAGAGCCCGGGTATCGGAACCACCACCGAGTGGCCGGAATCCAAGGAGATGAAGGTCACGTCCTGCGCAAGCGCCGCGCGCGGAGCGAGGCAGCTCATTCCAAGGAAGAGGAAGAGGAGGAGCGTGGCGACGCCGGCTGCCCCCACACCCCGCGCCCTCGTAACGTGCGGCGCCCTGGATACCATGCCAAGACCTCCCGATAGATGTAGACTCTGTGGCACGAGAGGATCATTATCGCATGCCTAACGGCGTTTATGCGTAAACGCGCCATCCACAGACGGTAAATATTGTGGCAAACTCCTTCCAAAGCGGTGAACCCTTCGATTATGATGCTTGCACGACACGGGGGCTGTAGGAGGTCGACGTGCTCATCAACCGGGTTTGTCTGGCGATCGCGTATTCGTCTCTCGCGCTCTTCGCGGCAGCATCTCTGGCATCGGCAGAGCCGCTGCGGTCGCTCGAGGCGGTCGCGCATGCGTACGGCTACGAGTACGTCAGACTCAACCCCGAGCTCGCCGTCGAGCTCACCCGGCCCGGTGTGGATGTCGTCATCAAGCCCGGAACTAGGCTCTTTTGGGTCAATGGAACGCCCGATTCGGCCGACGTGCCGCCGGCCTACCGGAACCGCGACATCTACGTCTCCGCGGCCGTGGCGCGCAAGCTCGCAGCGGTCGCTCGCGCATCTGCTCGCGGCGGCACGGTCCGGCGGAGCGATCCGTCGCTGGACCCCTCGCCGGCCGGGGGGCAGTTGACGCTGGGCGTGATCGGGGGCGTCGGCGCGGAGGCGCTCGATGTCTTTGGAAGCGCGCCTCCGAACGCTCCGGTCCGCCTTTCGCTCTCCGCGCAGATCTCGCGCGACCTGCCGACGATTCCCTTGAGCTCGACCACCGCAGAGGTGGGGCCGAACGGCAAGTTCTCGATTCAGGTGCCCATCGCACCGAACTTCTCCCGCGGGAGCGTCATCACGGTGCGAGCCGCAACTGCGGCCGGTGAGGTGGCCAGCGCGACGTACGTCGTCGATTCGCCGAACCCGCGCTTCTCGTCGGCGACGGCCGACTCGACCCAAGACCCATAGATCCCATCCAGTTCACCACGAACCGAAGGAGAACGTCATCCATGAAGACTGCCTTGAAGAATCTGCTGCGCGACGACGAAGGCGCCTCGCTGGTGGAGTACGGCTTGTTGCTGGGGCTGATCGCCGTGGCCGCGATCGGCGCCTTGAGCATACTCGGCGGCAAGATCAGCGCCATGTTCACCTCTGTCTCCGGCGAGCTCTGAGCGCCGTCTCCAGCGCACGGAGAAGGCTCGTGCGAACGGCCACGGCGATCGCATCGGCACGCCTGCTTGCCGCGGATGAGACGGCGGCAAGCCTAGCCGAGTACGCGATCGTCGCGGTCCTCGTATCGATCGTGGCGTGCGCGATCCTGCTGGCTACTGGCAAGCAGGTTGCGCAGTTCTTCACCGGCGCCGCGAACGGGCTCTAGGCGGCCATGCAGGTGCTGGACGGCGCCTTTGGCGGAGCGGTTACCAGCTACGCGACGATCCTCGTCGGCGTGACGGCGTGCGGTACGGCGTCGCTGACGGACATCCGCGAGCGCCGCGTGCCGAATTGGCTGACCATTCCCACCGCGCTCCTCGCGCTGCTCCTCTCCGCGCTGCGGGGCGTGGCGGCATTCGAGACCGCCGTGGTGCTGGTCGCCGCGGCGCTACTGCTCGGCGCCCTGGTCCACGGGAGCGGGCTCCTAGGGGGTGGTGACGTCAAGCTGCTGATCGGCGTGGCGATCCTCGTGGGCTTCCCCGACTGTCTCTGGCTGCTGCTGTATACCGCGCTTGCCGGCGGGGCTCTGGCGGTCGCGACGGCGCTGGCACAAGGGCGCCTGCGTGTGGTCTGCCTGCGTGCCGCTGGCGTCTTGACGGCGCTGCTGACTCGCACGGCGGTGCCGAGGCGCAGTTCCGGCGCGACGCCGGCGGGCGAGCGGCTGCCGTATGCCGTCGCGGTCGCGCTGGGTTTCGTTACGCTCGTGTTATCCGAGACCTATCTCCCCGCTCTGAGGGTCCACCTGTGAATAGACGCACGCTCACGCTCGCTATCGCGGCATTCCTGGCGCTCGGCGCCGGCCTGCTGACTTTCGACTATCTCGCCTCCGTGAGCCACGGCGCCCGCAGCGCACCGCTGCGCCCCGTGCTCGTCGCGACTCAGGAGATCACCGCGCGTGCCCGCCTCACCCCCAACATGGTGCAGGTCGTGATGCGCCCCTCCGACGCCGTCGAGCCGAATGCGCTCTCGGCTCCCAGCGCCGTCACGGGCTCCATCGCCTTCATCACCATTCCGGCGGGCTCGACGATCACCAGCGGCAACACCGGCCGTCCGCAGCGGATGGCGCTCCCCGTGCGCCTGCGCCCCGGCATGCGCGCGGTCAGCATTCCGGTCGACATGGTGAAGGCCGTCTCGGGTCTGCTCGAGGCAGGCGATCGCGTCGACGTGATCGCGGTTCCGCCACGCGGCGCCGAGCAGCAGCCGAAGGCGTACACGATCTTGCGCGGCATCGAAGTCGTTGCCGTCGGCTCACTGCTGGAGAGCCCGGCCCAGGCGCAATCGCAGCAGCCGGGAGCCTCCGATCCGCGCACGGTGACCCTCGAGGTCACCCCGCACCAGGCCGACTTGCTCTCGATGGCCGATCTCAACTCCACCCTTCGCCTGGCGCTACGCTCCCCGCAGGAGCCGGCGCGCTCGCTGCCACCGGAGAATCTGATCTTCGCGAAGCAGTACGCGGGTGGTGCCGCCGCGCCGCCCGTAAAGGCCGGCAACCCCGTTGTCGAGCGGCGTCAGCCACGCGCGCCGCTCAATATCTCCCCGGTGACCGTCATCGACGGCGACCAGATCGTCACGGTTGGGAAGGAGCGTCGATGACCCCGCCGGTCTTCTTGATCGTCGGGTCCACGGGCGGCGTGGGAGCGACCACGCTCTCCATCGAGCTTGCCAAGCGCTTGAGCGAGCACGGCCACACCATGGTGGTCGATGCGGACCTCTCCGGACGGCGCAGCGAGGCGATCTTGTTCGGCGCGCTCGCGAAGTTGGACGACGCGCGGGCTCAGGAGGACCTCGCCGTGGCGGACGTGGGGCCGGCTCTCTCGCTATTCGAGATGACGCCGAACATCCACGGCGGCTTTACCATCAAGGCCGAGAAAGTCGAGAGCTGGTACGCCAACTCCGCGCAGCAGGTCGAATCCTTCGTGGTCGTGGATGCTCCGCAGCCTTTCGCGGCGGCCGTTCGCCCCTTTGCCGTGCGCGCCGTCGCCTTCGTGTTGGTCATCGAGCCGACGCTGCTCGGCGTCACGGGCGCCAGGGCCATGCAGATCGAGCTGCTGCGCTTCGGCGTACCGCCCTCCCGCATCGTCGGCATCGTCTCCGCGCGCGACAGCAAGTCCGAGATGCCGGCCGGCGAGATCGCAAAGAGCCTGAGGATGAACGTGATCGCCGAGGTGCCGCCGCAGGCCGACAAGCGTTTTGGCCGCGCCGTCTCGACGATGACGGCCGAGCTGATGAAGATGCCGCCGTCCGACGCGCTGATGGCCTTGCAGCCTTCGGCCAGCACCCCGCTAGGCGAGCGCCGGCTGGGACGCAGCGCGGAACGGGGCACGCCGCAAGCCTCCTCCGGCGAGAAGCGCATTGTTACACGCGTCCGCATCAACCGCACCTCTCGCGACGAGCTGAAGACGGAGATCCATCGCGAGCTCTCCAAGCGCGTTGATTTCGTGGCCGTCGCCGGCGGCAACCCTGACCAGCTCAAGCTCGAGGAGCTGCGCGTACAAATCGAAGAGGCGGTGGCCGAGCTCGTCGCAAAGCGCGA
>JAGWST010000171.1 GCA_028869325.1 bacterium
ACCGTACGCGCATCCCGCGGCGCCGGCTCGACGCCGGCCAGCGCGTCGACGCGCACGCCATGCGCCTGCAGCGCGCCCGCCAGCGCCGCCGCGGCGAAGGCGGAGGGGTCCAGTACGGCGCAGCCCTGCCGAACCGTGGCTCCGCCCAGCGGCACGCTGCCGCTGACGCGCACGCTGCTCGCATCTGGCGCAAGGTGGCAATCCGCCGTCGGCGGCGAGCCGCTGGGTCCCGTTGTCGCATCGTCTTGGAAGAACGGCGCGCCGTACGCCTCCTCCACGCGCACCGTCGCGGGCGCGCCAGCGCTCGCTCCAGGCATCACGTCGACGTCGAGCGCGTTCTCCTCCAGAGCGAGTGCGGTAATGGGCGGCGCGTAGTACGCCGCGAGATCCTCCCA
This sequence comes from bacterium, assembly GCA_028869325.1. Classification (GTDB taxonomy): domain Bacteria; phylum Vulcanimicrobiota; class Vulcanimicrobiia; order Vulcanimicrobiales; family SCRA01; genus SCRA01. The sequence continues at coordinate 396 of JAGWST010000171.1, forward strand.
CGACCATCCGTCGCCATAGGGCGAGCCGGAGAAGGCGCTCTGGTCGACGGCCAGGCTGCGAATCTCCGTGACACCCGCAACGCGCAGCGCGGCGGCGGCGGTGGCGAGATCGCTCTCGGCAAGGAGCGGATCGCCCCCGCCCACCAGATAGAGCGTGCCGTCGAGCACGCCGTTGTGGATGGCGCCGGCAGCTTGCAGCAGTGTTCGGGGGCGAAAGCCGCTGCCCAAGACGGAGAGCCCCGTCGCCGCCGTCAACAGCTTGAGCGTCGAGGCGGGGATATAGGCGCCGTCGGCATCGTGTCCGTAGAGCAGCGTTCCTCCGCTCGGGTCGAGCACCGCGACGCCGATGTGCGCCCCTACGAGGGCCGGATCGCTCTGCGCCTGGCGCACGGCGTCATCGACGGCGGCCAAGCGCGCCGGCATCAGGGGCGCGGCGCTGGCCACATGGCACCAGCCGCCGGCAAACATCGTAACGGCGCACGCGGCGACCGCGAGCGCGCGCGGCACCAGACTCCTCAACGGTCGCGCGGCGTGCGCGCCACGGAGCTCAACCGCCACGTAGCAACCAAGCCAAAGGCCACCAGCGCGGCGCCGATCGCCCAGCTGCGCCACGGTTCCGGGGCGATGAGCGCCACGGCCACGGCCAGCATGGCCGCGATCAGCAGCCGGGTCACCGCGCGCGGCAACGGACGGCCCCATGCCGGGGTCTCCCGATCCGCTGGCCGAACGGAGCGGCGGCGGCGTGGTGAACGTGGCGCCGGCGAACCCATCTTGCTCGAGTGAGTTCGCCACGCTCTCCCTCGCTCCCCGAGCACGCAAGGAGATTGCGTTTCGCCGAGACGAACTGCCGCCGCAGCGATGATTCTCCGGCAGATCACCCGGCCGCGATCCTTCATCTTCACCCTCTTCGGCGACGTCATACGGCACTACGGGGGCGAGATCTGGATCGGCAGCTTGAATCGGCTCATGGGCGAGTTCGGCCTCTCCGAGCAGGCGGTCCGCGCCGCAGTGTCGCGCATGGCCCGCCAGCGTTGGCTGCAGGCGCGCAAGATCGGCAACAAGTCGTACTACTCGCTGACCGAGATGGGCCGCGTGCGCATCGATCAGACCAGCCCCCGCATCTATCACGACCTCAGCGAGCCGTGGGACGGGCGCTGGCGCATCCTGACCTACAGTATCCCCGAGCAGCAACGCAGCCTGCGCGACCGTATCCGCAAAGAGCTGGTCTTTCTGGGCTGCGCGATGCTCTCACCCTCGGTGTGGCTGGCGCCACACGATGTCTTCGCGCAGTTCCGCGAAGCGGCCGCCGCACTGGGCATCGCCGATCGCATCGACCTCTTCGCCGCCGAGTACGCCGGGCCGCACGACGATCGTAGCCTGGTCGCACGCTGCTGGGACCTACCGGCCATCGAGCGCGCCTATCGCGCCTTCATCGACGAGTACCGTCCACGCTTGACACGCGCTCAAGCGTCCCAGCCGCTGCTCGCGGACAACCTCTGCTTCACCGAGCGCGAGTGGCTGGTGCACGACTACCGCAAGTTTCTCTATCTCGATCCCGGCCTCCCCGACCGCGTGCTGCCCAGGCCCTGGCCACGCGCCGAGGCGGTAGCGATCTTCAACGACTACTACCGCCTGCTCTTACCCGCTGCGACGCGCTTCTTCGAGGAGGTCTACCGGGGCGCGCCAGCTACTTGCCCGTGAACTTCGCGCGCCGCTTCTCGTTGTATGCGGCGATGCCTTCCTTGGCGTCCTGGCTCTTGAAGAGCAGCGACTGCAGCTCGCGCTCGAGCGTGAGTCCGGCCTCCAATGGAAGCTCTGCCCCGGTCTGCACGGAGCGCTTGATGTGGCCGATCGCCATCGGCGCCTTGTTGGGCGTGGTGAACTGCTTGGCGTAGTCGAGCACCTGCGCGCGGAACTCCGCACCGTCGCCTTCGTATATCTCGCTGACGATCCCGTAGTCCTGGGCCTGCTCGAAGCTGAACGTCCGCCCTGTCACCATCAGCTCCATCGCACGCGCCTTGCCCACCAGACGCGCCAAGCGCTGCGTTCCGCCCGTTCCCGGCAACACGCCCAGCGCCACCTCGGGAAGGCCGATCTTGCCCGCATCCTTGCGCGCGATACGCAGATCGCAGGCCATCGCGATCTCCAGACCGCCGCCCACGCAATGGCCGTTCAGCGCCGCGATCACGAGCTTTGGCGTCTGCTCCAGACGGCTGAGCGTCTCGTTGGCGTGGAGGCAGAAGTAGTACTTGAACTCCGGCGTGACCGTGTTGAGCATGCCGATGTTCGCGCCCGCCGAGAAGAACTTATCGCCCGCGCCCGTGATCAGGATGACCTCCACCTCGCTGTCGAAGCGGGCATCCAGAATCGCCTCGTCGAGCTGGCGCATCATCTCGTGCGTGTACGTGTTTGCCGGCGGGTCGCACATCTCGACGACCCCGACGTGGCCGTCCTTGCTGTAGTTGACGACGCGCTTACCGTCGAACGGGCGCCTCTCGCGGCCGAACGGCGTCTGTTGAGCCTGCATCTCGGTAGCCATACTCTTCCGTTTCCTCGTCTAGCGCCGCTGCTTACGCGTTGGTTGGGACGATCCGTCCCTTGGGGATTATCCATTCGGGATTCTTGAAGTACTCGGTCAGAAGCCTCTCGTCTTCCTCGCTTGGCAAGACCTCGCGCAGGTGCGCGGCATACTCCTCTTCGGAGAGCGGCCGTCCGTCCACCGACCAGCGCTGACCCTTGAAATCGCCGATGGCGCGGTTGAAGCGCATATCCGGCACGTAGAGCCGCCCGTCGCCGCGCATCACCTGGTTCACCATGTCGACCGTTCGCTGCACCTCCTCGTGGAACTGCGTCCGCGCCCGCTCGTTGAGGTGCTCGCGGTCGACCGGCTCCTCGGTCTTGTCCTCGTCGGCACGCCCCTTGATGCCGTAGGCGTAGGCCCAACTGGCGCTAGAGCTGTGGTCGGTCCCAAAGAGGTCCAGCGAGCCGGATATCCACTTGTTGTAGTATCTCTGCTGCAACGCCACGGGAATCACGCCGGCCGCCGCGATGCGCTTGAGGCCGCTGATGCCCGTTCCCATGTGGAACGACTCCTCCTGCAGCATCGCTCGCACGGAGCGCGCGAGCGGCGCGAACGCCGAGTGGGAGAGCATCGTCAGCTGGTACTTGCCGTCGCGGTCCATGAAGTTGGTGTAGGTGAAGAAGTCCAGCCAGTGCGTGACGTCGTTGTTGAAGGCGTTGAGCAGCCGGTTCTTCTGCCCGAACGCGCGCCGCTCCAGCAGCTTCTGCGCCTCGATCTTGCCGTCTTCCCCAAAATACTTGCAGAGCAGGTAGCACATCTGGTAACCGTGCCGCGTCTCCTCCATCATGATCCGCACCAGCGAGGCCAGATCGTACTCCGAGGGGGCGTTATGCACCAGGAAGCGCTGCTGCTCGTTGGAGGCGAACTCCGTATC
>JAGWST010000172.1 GCA_028869325.1 bacterium
AGCCCAGCGTCGAGGAGACGGTGGAGATCCTCAAGGGGCTGCGCGACCGCTACGAGGCCCACCATCGCGTCAAGATCACGGACCAGGCGCTGGTAGCGGCGGCGAAGCTCTCGGACCGCTACATCACCGACCGCTTCCTGCCCGACAAGGCCGTCGATCTGATCGACGAGGCCTCCAGCCGCGTACGCCTGCAGGCGACGCTGCCGCCGCCCGAGATTCGCGAGGTGGAGAACGAGATCCGCCGCGTAAAGCAGGAGAAAGAGGCGGTCATCAAGGCGCAGGAGTTCGAGCGCGCCGCCGCCATCCGCGACCGCGAGGAGAAGCTGCGCCTGGAGAAGCAGCGTCTGGAGACGGAGTGGCACGAGCGCAAGGCCAAGATGGGCGACAAGGTCCACCAGGTTGGCGCCGAGGATATCGCTTATATCGTCAGCAGCTGGACCAAGATTCCCGTCTCGAAGCTCGCCGAGACCGAGACGCAGAAGCTGCTGTCGATGTCGGACAAGCTGCACGAGCGCATCATCGGCCAAGACGAGGCGGTGCAGGTGATCACGCGCGCCATCCGGCGCTCGCGCGCGGGCTTGAAAAACCCCAAGCGTCCGATCGGGTCGTTCATCTTCCTCGGACCCACGGGCGTCGGCAAGACGGAGCTTGCGCGCGCGCTGGCCGAGTTCATGTTCGACGATCAAGAGGCGATGGTCCGCATCGACATGAGCGAGTACATGGAGAAGTACTCGGTCTCGCGTCTGGTCGGAGCGCCTCCAGGCTACGTCGGCTACGAAGAGGGCGGGCAGCTGACGGAGGCGGTGCGCCGCAGGCCGTACAGCGTCGTGTTGCTCGACGAGATCGAGAAGGCGCATCCCGATGTCTTCAACCTGCTTTTGCAGGTGCTCGAAGACGGACGTTTGACGGATAGTCAAGGGCGCGTGGTCGACTTCAAGAACACCGTCATCATCATGACCTCGAACGTCGGGGCCACGGGGATGACCACCAGCACCGACATCGGCTTCCGCCCGAGCAAAGACCAGAACGTCGACGAGACCAAGGCCTACGAGCGGATGAAGAACAAGGTGCTGGACGAAGTCAAGCACGTCTTCCGTCCGGAGTTCCTCAATCGCGTCGACGAGACCGTCGTCTTCCATCAGCTCAACATGGACCAGATCAAGCAGATCGTGGGCCTGGAGTTCGCCAAGGTCGTCGCCGAGGTGAAGGCGCAGGAGATGGAGCTCGAGGCAACCGAGGACGCGAAGTCGCTGCTTGCCAAGAAGGGCTGGGATCCGCAGTTCGGCGCGCGTCCGCTGCGCCGCGCGATCCAACGCGAGGTCGAGGACGCGTTGGCCGAGGAGATGCTCAAGGGCACGTTCAAGGCCGGCGATCGCATCTTGTCCGAGGTCGACCCCGACGATCCCAACAAGCTGAAGTTCAGCAAGTTGCCGTCGATCGAGCCGCCCTCGCCACCCCAGCCGCAAGAGGCGACGGCTTAGGCTGATACCGGCGCCAAGACGAAGGGCCCCGCAGTGATGCGGGGCCTTTGCGTCGAACGGGGCCGCCACCGTCAGGACATGAGGGAGTTTTGGCATGCAGCACGGCGAGCCGTACATTCCATACGTCGGACTCGATGCCGAGGAGTTGCGCGCGAGCTTCGATCGGGATCGCGCCGCCGCGCACGCCGATCCGCTGGCCTTCTGGCGCGAACAGGCGCAGGCCCTGAGCTGGGCGCAGCCTTTCACGCGCGTGCTGGACGACTCGCGTGCACCGTTCTACCGTTGGTTCGACGACGGCAGGCTCAACATCGTCGAGTCGGCGGTCGGGCGCCACGCGCGCGGCCCGCTGCGCACGCGGACGGCGCTGATCTGGCTCTCCGAGGACTGCCGAACGCGGATCGCGGTGAGTTACGGAGAGCTGGCCGAGCGCGTGGGGCGCGCCGCCAATGCGTTGCGCGGCCTGGGTGTGAAGCGCGGCGACGCCGTCATCATCTACATGCCGTTGACGCTCGAAGCGGTTGAGGCGATGCTGGCATGCGCGCGCA
>JAGWST010000173.1 GCA_028869325.1 bacterium
GAAGGCTCCGATGGAGAGTGCCGGAAGGTAGCAGTAGTCGTCTCCGCTGTAGACGCGCACGCGCTCCGGCACGGAGGTCAACAAGCGGTTGAACTGGTTGAAGTCGCCGGTGGACTCCTTGATCGCGACGACGTTCTTGGCGCGCTCGCAGAGGGCCGCGAAGGTTGCCGGCAGCATGTTGGTGGCGGTGCGCCCCGGGATGTTGTAGATCAGCACCGGCAGCTCCGTGCTGCGCGCCACCGCCGCGAAATGCTCGACGAGGCCCTCTTGGGTGGGCTTGTTGTAGGCGGGGACCGTCGCCATGATGACGTCCGCTCCGCCCTGCGAGGCGGCGCGCGTCAGCTCGATCGAGTGCGCGGTGTTGTTGTCGCCCGTCGAGGCGACGATCGTCGCGTGGGGCACCGCCGCCTTGACGGCGCGAAAGAGCGCCAGGCGCTCGTCGTCGGCCAGCGTCGGCCCCTCGCCCGTCGAGCCCGCGACCACGATGCCGTCGTTGCCGCGCTCCACGAGGAAGCGCGCCACGCGTGCCGCCTCATCCAGGTCGACGTTTCCGTCCGGGGCAAAGGGCGTCACCATCGCGGTCAAGAGGCGTGCGTTCATAGCGGTTCGCCCTCCAAGTGAAAGAAGTCGTGGATGGCCTGCTCGGCCTTCGCGGCCTCCTCCTCGCGGACGAGGATGGAGATCGTGATGTTGGAGTCCGTCGAGTGGATGATCTCGACGCCCATGGCCTCGAGTGCCTGAACCACGCGGTACATCACGCCCGGGGTGCCGCGCATGCCGGCGCCCACGATCGAGAGCTTGGCACAGCTCTGACGAACGCGGATCGCCATGTTCAGCTCGCGCAGCTCCTCGCGCACGACGCTGAGGTTGGGGCTCTCGACGGCGAAGAAGACGCCGGCCCGGTTGACGTTGATGAGGTCGATCGAGATGCCGCGGTTGGCCAGGCGGCCGAAGATCTCCAGCTCCAGCTTGGCCATCTGCCCGCGGTCTTCGATCTCGCCCAGCAGCATGTGCACGAAGGCGAGGTCGTGGATCGCGGCGATGCCCGTCACGGGGCGGTCGCGATCGATCGGCACCGTGTCGTCGACCAGCGTCCCTTGATTGGTGCTCAAGCCTTTGACCGCATACGGCGTCTTGGTCTGCAGCGCCCAGGCAGCGGCCTTGTGGTGCATGACCTTGGCGCCGTGGGCGGCCAGCTCCGTCATCTCTTCGTAGGTGATGCGCTCGACGGCGTGGACGCCGACGACACGCCGCGGGTCCCCGGACATCACGCCGCTGACGTCGGTGAAGATCTCGACGCCGTCGGCCTTGAGTGCGCCGCCCAGCGCCACGGCGCTCAAGTCACTTCCGCCGCGCCCGAGCGTCGCGACCGCGCCGGCGGGCGTCACGCCTTGGAAGCCGGCGATGACCGGTATGATTCCCTGGTTGACCAGATCGATGAGGCGCTCCGGGCGAACCTCCAGGATCTGTGCGTCGCCCCAACGGTCGTCGACGATGATCCCCGCCTGGCCGCCGCTGAGCGCCTGTGCCTTCGCTCCCCACTTCACCAGCAGCTCGGCGAAGACGGCGGCGGAGATCAGCTCGCCCACGGCGGCGATCAGATCGCGGTTTGGCGAGGGCTTTGCCGGGCCGATCAGGCCCAGGAGCGTGTCCGTGGCGTAGGGGTCGCCGCTGCGCCCCATCGCACTCACCACCACGACGGGGCAGAATCCCCGCGCGCGCGCCTCGAGCACGCGCGAGGCCGCGACCTCGCGCAGCTCGTCCTTGGCGACCGAGGTGCCGCCGAACTTCTGGACGAGCAGACGCGGATGCGGCTCGGCCGCGGGAGCGGCGGAGGAGTCGATGCTCATGCCGCGCTCTCCGCGCGCCGCGCGGTGAGCATCAGCTCGGCCAACCTTACCGCCGTCGTCGCCGCGCCCACGCGCAGGTTGTCGCCGACGACCCACAACTGGAAGTGGCGGTGGCTGCCCGCCTCGGCACGCAGGCGCGCGACGAAGACGGTATCTCCACCCTCCACATCGCGCGGCGTGACGATCCCCTCGCGAAGCCATTGCACGCCCGGCTGCACGGCGAGCGCGGCGCCCAGCTCCTCCGCCGACGTCTCGCGCTCCGTCTCCACAAAGACCGCCTCGCTGTGCGCGAAGCGCACCGGGACGCGCACCGTCGTCGACGCCACGTGCAGCATCGGCAGCTCCAGGATCTTGCGCGTCTCCTCCAGGATCTTCTGCTCCTCCGTGCAGTTGCCGTCGGCGTCGAAGCTGCCGACCTGCGGGATCACGTTGCGCGCGATCGCGCTGGGCAACGGCGTCGCTGCGGGCAGCGTGCCCCCCGTTTGCAGGGCGCGCTCCTCCTCCTCGAGGCGCTCCAGCGCGGGACGGCCCGCGCCGCTCACGCTCTGGTAGGTGGCCACGCGCACGCAGCGCAGGCCCGCCACGTCGCGAATCGGCTTGAGCGCCAAGACCAGTTGAATCGTCGAGCAGTTCGCCACCGGCGCCAGGCGCGCGTCGCCCAACGCGTGGGGATTCACATCGGGGACCACCAGCGGCACGCCGGGCGCCATGCGGTACGTCGAGGAGTTGTCGGCGACCAGCTTGCCGGCGTCGGCCAGCGCGCGGCCCAGGTCTTTGCTGGCGTCGTCGCCCCCCGCGAAGAGCACGACGTCGTACGCGGCAAGCGGCTCGTAGGCCGTCGCCACGACGTCGTGCGGCTGGCCGCGGAAGCGCACGGCCGCCGCGCGGTCGCGGCTGGCGAACGCGCCCAGGCGCTCCACGGGGAAGGCACGCTCCTCGAGCACTCGCAGAATCGTCTCGCCCACGGCCCCCGTGGCGCCAACGACGGCTACCTTCATCGGTCTCACTCGGTCCTCACTGGTCCCTCGGTATTGGCTTCGCCGCAGGGGCGTCCTTGCGGTCTTCCCCCAGGTGCCCCACGCTGCGGCATGGGCGCCATCATACCGAAAAATTCGACGCTACGCTAGCCCAAAACAGGCAGTCCGCCAAAAAAATTCGCCTATTCGAGGCCTAGCAGGCCCTCCAAACCGACCGTGAGGCCACGCAGCCCGGCGACGCGGCGGAGTGCCAGCAGGGCACCGGCGATAAACGATTCGCGGCCCAGCGAGTCGTGGCGCAGGGTGAGCACCTCCCCGCGCCCCCCGAAGATCGCCTCCTGATGGGCCACCAACCCCGGCAGCCGCACCGAGTGGATCGGTACCTCACGGCCGCTGACGCCGCTGATGCGCGAGGCGGTCAGCTTCGCGGTTCCCGAGGGCGCGTCACGTTTGCCCTCGTGGTGCAGCTCGATGATCTCGGCCTTCTCAAACCAGTGCGCCGCTTGACGGGCGAAGTGCATCGCCAGCACGGCACCGATCGCGAAGTTCGGCGCCAGGACGACTCCGACGCGCGCCGCCTCCGCGGCGGCAGCCAGCTCGCGCTGCTCCTCGTCCCGCCAGCCCGTCGCCCCGATCACCAGCGGCGTACCCGCCGCGATCACCGCGTGCGCGATGGCGACGGTGTCGGGGTGGCGCGTGCAGTCCAACACGACATCCGGCTGGAGGCGCTCGAGCACCTCAGCGATGGTTGCATACTCTCCCGGAGCACGGGGGCGGCGCGCGAGTCCGCCGACCAACTGCATGTCCCGCGCCTCGCGCACGCCGGCGGCCAACGTCTCGCCCAAGCGTCCTTGCAGCCCCGCGATCGCAACCCGCAGGCACGCCGAGTCGTCGTTGCCGTTCTCCATGCCCCTCTTCACTCCACGCGCTCGAGCGGCGCGTACTTGAGCATCAGCATCTTGCTTCCCGCGCCCGCGAAGTCGACCGTCACCAAGGCATCGCCGCCGGCGCCCGTGAGGCTGCGCACGGTGCCCTCGCCCCACTTGGGATGACGCACGCGGTCGCCGCGCTCGATGGCCAGCAGCGTCGAGAGCGCGCGGCTCTCCGGCAGGGAGACGTCGCGCCAGCGTCCGCCTTGCGGGCGCGGCACGTACGCGGTGCTGCCCGTGTGCTCGATGGAGGGCATCTCGCCCAGGAAGCGCGATGGCGGATAGGCATAGGTGTTGCCGAAGACCGTCCGCCGCTGTGCGTACGAGACGGTGAGGCGCTCCATCGCGCGCGTGACGCCGACATACGCCAGGCGCCGCTCCTCCTCGCACTCCTGCTGCTCGCTCAGCGCGCGGTTGTGCGGAAAGACACCCTCTTCAAGGCCGGTGAGGTAGACGATCGGATACTCCAGGCCCTTGGCCGCGTGCAGCGTCATCAGCGTCACGCGGTCGTCCTCGTCCTCCATGCGATCGAGGTCGGTGATCAGCGCGATGTTGGTGAGGAAGTCGTCGAGCGTCGCGCCGCGATTGGTCTCCTCGAATTGGCGCGCCACCGAGACCAGCTCCTCCAAGTTCTCGATGCGGCTGCGCGACTCCACGCTCTGCTCGCCGTGAAGCTCGCGCAGGTAGCCGCTCTCCTCCAGCACCGCGATCAGCAGCTCGGTCACCGTGCGCTGGTCGATCAGGGCGCGTAGTGCCTTCACCAGCGCGGCGAAGCGCTCCAGCTCCTTGACCTTGCGCGATGCCGCGCGCTGCAGGAACTGGTGGTCCTCGATCGCCTCGCCGATGGCGTGCCCCGCCTCCGCCGCCGCCGTGAGCAGCTGGTTCACGGTGGTCTGCCCGATGCCGCGCCGCGGCACGTTGACCACGCGCTTGAAGGCCATCGTGTCGTTGGGATTCGCCATGAAGCGCAGGTAGGACATGGCGTCCTTGACCTCTTGGCGGTTATAGAAGCCGACGCCGCCCACCACGCGATAGGGCATGCCGTCGGCGAGCAGCGCCTCTTCGAGCACGCGCGATTGGGCGTTGGTCCGGTAGAGGACCAGCATCTCGCGGTACGAGCGCCCCTCCTCGGAGACCAGGCGGCGGATGCGCTCGACGATGTAGCGCGCCTCGTCGCGCTCGCTCTCGGCCGCATAGCAGATCACGGGCTCGCCGCCGTCGCGCTGCGTGAAGAGGCGCTTGGGGTGGCGCGTGCGATTATTGGCAACCAGCTCGTTGGCGGCCGTCAGGATCGCGGCGGTAGAGCGGTAGTTCTGCTCCAGCTTGAAGATGCGCGCACCCGGAAAGTCGTGCTCGAAACGCAGGATCAGCTGGAAGTCGCTGCCGCGCCAGGAGTAGATCGACTGGTCGTCGTCTCCCACCACCGTCACGTTCTTGTAGCCGTCGCCCAACAGCTTGATCAAGCGATACTGCGCGTGGTTCACGTCTTGGTACTCGTCGACCAGCACGTAGCGGAAGCGCTGCTGGTAGCGCGCCAAGACCTCGGCGTCTCCCTCCAGCAGATCGATCGTGCAGCCGATGAGATCGTCGAAGTCCAGCGCGTTGTTGCGGCGCAGGTGCTGCTGATAGGCGCGGTAGACCGCACAGAGCCGCTCGGCGTGAAACGAGGTGGCCGTCTCCTCGTAGCGCTCCACCGAGAGCAGGTGATTCTTCGCACGCGAGATCTCGGCCAGGCAGGCGCCGGGCGTCAGCTGGCGCTCGTCGATGTCCAGCTCGTGGAGGACCTCTCGCACAAGCGCGCGCTGATCGCTCTCGTCGGCGATGACGAAGTTGGAGCCGATGCCGATGCGCCGGCCGTCGCGGCGCAAGATCCGCACGCAGATGGCGTGGAAGGTTCCGACCCAGAGGTCGCGCACGCGCTCGCCGATCATGCGCGCCAGCCGATCCTTCATCTCTCCCGCCGCCTTGTTGGTGAACGTCACCGCCAGGATGCGATCGGGGTAGACGCCGAGGCCGTCGACGAGGTGCGCGATGCGATGCGTCAACACGCGCGTCTTGCCGGAGCCCGCTCCCGCGAAGATGAGACAGGGCCCTTCGGTAGCGAGAACGGCCTCGCGCTGGGTATCGTTGAGCGATTCGATGATGGATGTCATGAGAGGGTCGGGGTTGCCTTCGGAGTGGGGACGACGGTGCTGCGAAACGAGGTGTCCGGGATACGGATCACGCCGTCGACCACGGAGGTTGCATATTGATAGAGGCCGCGAGTCGCCGGTCCCTTCACCAGCGTGCCGTCACGGTCGAACTCGCTGCCGCAGCACGGGCAGCGAAAGCCCGCTCCGTTGGTGGAGGTCAGCTTCAGCGCGCAGCCGTCGTAAGGACAGGCATCGGCCACCACCTGATCGCCGATGACGTAGACCGGCCGCGAGGGGAAGGACGGGATGACACCATACGTCGGCTGACGCTGCGGGCCGAGCTGGTCGCCCGAGGCGTCGACCACCACGTGGAAGCGGCGCGACTCCGGCGGAGCGCACGCGGGAAGGAGGCAGAGCCAGAGCAGGAGCCCGCGACGGCTGAGGTGAGGGAACGGCGCCACCCCGGCCGCTTCGCGCGGCTAGCGGTGCACCCCTCGCTGCTCCCAAACCGGACGCGTCGCCATCGCGGCGGCCGCCAGCAGATACGAGAGCGTCGACTCCGCACCCATATTACGATTGACGCAATCCCGCTCCAAGCCGTCACGGCAGCCGCCGCCCTGCACCATCACCGCGCCGTTGAGGTTGTGGCCGAAGAACCAGTCGAAGGCGATGCCGGCGGCGTAGAGGTGATGATCGTGTTGCGTAGCATCGTACGCGGCGAGCTCCGCCTCCACCATCGCGCAGGCCTCGATCGGCTGTTGCGCGTAGACGGCGCGCTCGCCGCCGCGCGGATACCAGCCGTGGTTGCCGATGGGAACGAACAAGCCGCGCTCCAGCGTCACCGATTCGAGAAAGCCCAGCGTCTCCGCGCCCAGCGCCATCGCGCGTGAGTCGCCCAGCGCGGCGCCGCCGCGCAAGAGCGCCTCGGGCAGGCGAGCATTGGCGTAGACCATCCTTGGCTCGAACCAGCGCCAGCTCGGATCGCCGTGGCGCTCGCGCGCCGCCGTGAGATCGTCCAGCAGCGCCCGCAGCGCCGTGCGCATCTCGCCCGCTCGCGAATTCGCGCCTAGCGCCATGACCAGACCCAAGCTTGCATAGGCCTTCGGGCGCAGGTGCTCGAGGGTGGCTGTGTTCGGCAGGGCGCGCTCCAACATCGCGCGGCTATGCGCGCGCCACGAGGTCTCGGGGGCCAGCGCGAGCGCCGTCCCCAGCGCCCAAAGCGCGCGGCCGAAGGCATCCTCGCTGCCGACATCGTCGAGCCAACGGTGATCGTAGCCCAGAAAGTTGTGGAAGCGCCCGTCCTCGCGCTGCGCGTGATGAAGGAACGCGAGCGCGGTGACGGCCAGCTTGCGCGTTGCAGGCTGCAGCCCCTCGATCGCGGCCATACGCACGGCGACGATCAGCGCGCGCGCGACATCGTCGACGCAGTAGCCCTCGGCGCGGTTGGGCACGTCGAAAGTGGCGTGCTGGATGGTTCCGCAATCGTCGGTGAGCTGCAGCAGGTGCTCCAAGCTCGGCAGGCCTGTTCGCCGCGGGGTCACGACATGCGCACTCGCCGATCGCGATCGATCACGGGAACGGGCGCAAGGCGTTGCGCGGGCGCCAGCGGCCCCGTCTGTCGCAGCTGCGCGGGCAAGCCTTGGGCGCCGCTCGGCACCAGCGGACGCCCGAGGGCAGGACGGACCTCGCCGCTCGTCAGGTCGGCGAAGATGCGGCCGTAGTCGCGCGCCACGTTCGACCAGGTCATCTGGCGGCCGAAGCGGTCGGCGCGCCGCTCGACGCAGCGCCGCAGGGCGGGGTCGTCGAGCAGCCGGTTGATCTGTGCGGCGATGGAGGCGGCATCCCGGAAGTTCGCGAGGCTTCCCCGGCGATTTGCCAGCAACTCCTCGGCGTAGAGATACGGCGTGGAGACGATTGCCTTGCCCAGCCCCATCGCATACGCCAAGGTGCCGCTGACGATCTGCACCGGGTTGAGATAGGGCGTCAGGTAGACGTCGGTGGCACGCAGATAGGCGATCAACTGCTCCAGCTTGAGGTACTGATTGATGAAGGCGACGTTCTTCTGTAGGCCCAGCGCCGCGATCTTGGCGCTGAGCATCTCCCGGTAGGTCTCGCCCTCCTGGCGGCGCACCACCGGATGCGTCTCACCGATGATGAGGTAGAGCACCTCCGGATGGCGCTCGACGATAGCAGGCAGCGCCTCGATCGCGTACTCCAGCCCCTTGCCGCGTGAGATCAGACCGAACGTGGAGAGCACCAGGCGGCCGCCGTAGCCGAGCTCCGCCTTGAAGGCGTCGGTCGAGGCGAACGGCACATCGGGAACGCCGTGGTGAATCACGGCGATCTTGCGCTCGTCGAGTGCGTAGATCTCTTGCAGGATGCGCTTGCCCGTCTGCGAGAGGACGATGACGGCGTCCGAGCGGTTGCACAGTTCGCGCGTGACATACTGATGGTGCTCGGAGGGCTTGGGCAGGACCGTATGCAGCGTCACGGCGACGGGTTTGCGCACCTGTGCAAGCGCATCGAGCAGCAGCTCGCCGTCCTCGCCGCCGAAGAGGCCGTACTCATGTTGAATGTTCAGCAGACGCGCCGGATGGTCGTTCACCAACCGCGCCATCTGGCGGTACGAGTCGGGGTCGCGGTCGCGCAACGTACCGATCACGTCGCCGCCGTAGCGACGCTCCGAACCCGGTTGATCGACCGCGATGATGCCCCCGCGCATGCCGGATGTACGCTCGACCGAACCGACGACGTCGCGCGTGAAGGTCGCGATTCCGCACTCGCGCGGCGGATACGATGCCAGAAAGAGGGTAGCCGGCACCTCAGGCCTCCGGGTGACCCGGCGAAGACTGGCGAGCAACTCACCCAAGGCATCCGATGGCATTATGCGCGGCCTCTCTCCCTTTCGACGACGAAGCAGACCCCGCAAGCCCTACCCGGCTCATTGCGTGGCGGTGCAACCCAAGCGGTCGCTGAACTTGCCCCCGAAGCGGGGGCGCCTATAGTGGTTCTACCCGGGTGGGCTGCTTGTCGAAACCTCCGACAAGCCTCCGCCAGCTCTATGCGGGGGTTGGGACGCGCGCCCCGGCGGGGATCACGACCCCGGGGGCGATCTCCTCACCGTGGCCGACGACCGCGCCGCGCCCAATGTGCGCGCCAGCTCCGACGTGAACGCCTCCGGCCAGAATCGCGCCCTCAATGACCGCGTCGCGATCGACGCTCACATCGTCCCAGAGAACGCTCCCCGAGACGCGTGCGCCTGACGAGACGCGGCAATTTCGCCCAAGCACGGTGTTCGGCCCCACTTCCGCCCGACCCTCTACGCTGCTTCCTAAGCCAACGAAGCTCGGGCTCTTCACCGGCACGTGCGGCGCCGTCGTGCCGACGGTGTGCAGCGGGATGTTCCCCTGCAAGATGTCCACGTTGGCTTTGAGGTAGTTCTCCGGTTTGCCGATGTCGATCCAGTAGTCGCCCGTCGCATACGCGAAGAGCTTGCGGCCGTTTGCCGCAATGAGCGTCGGGAAGGTCTCGCGCTCGATGGAGACGTTGCGCCCTGCCGGGATCGCCGCCAGTACCTCGCGCTCCAGGAGGTAGGTCCCGGCGTTGATGAGGTTGGTCGTCACCTCGTGCGCCCGCGGCTTCTCGACAAAGCGCGCGACGCAGCCCTCGCCGTCGTGCTCGACGCAGCCGAAGGCGGTGGGATCCTCCACGGGCGTGAGGTGCAGCGTGCCGATGCCCCCCTTGGAGCGGTGGAACTCTCGCATGGCCCCCAGGTCCAGGCTGGTCAGCACGTCGCCGTTGAAGACGAAGAATGCGCCCGTGATGAGGCTCTCGACGTTCTTCAGCGCCCCCGCCGTCCCCAGCGGCACCTCTTCGACGACATAGTGCAGGCGTAGACCGATCTCGCGGCCGTCGCCGAAGTGGCGTTGGATCGCCTCGGGGAGATACCCCGCCGCGAGGATGACCTCGGCGATGCCGGCGTCACGCAGCCGCAGCAAGACGTGCTCCATGAAGGGACGATCCAGCAGCGGCACCATTGGTTTGGGCACCGAGTAGGTGAGCGGACGCAACCGCGTCCCCTCGCCGCCGACCAAGACGATTGCCTGCATGGACGTGGCTTCTGCGGCTCCGTTACGGGTGCCTGGGAGAGACCGAGCCGGCGCTTTGGCCGGCTCGTCGCTTCATGGTAGCCCCAGCGGGATTCGAACCCGCCACAAGCGTCGCGCGCACCTACGCTGTTATTGACGCTTGTTCGCTTCATGCAGGCAACGCCTTACCTCTGAGGCTTTAATTGTTTAATATAGTTGACAATTCCTCCTTTTGGAGCTAAGTTTAAGGGAGCCCTACACCCCGAAGGAGGACCAATGCCTGAGACTGTCAGCGCAATGGAGGAGCTGGCACGGAATGTCGTCCGCAAACGAGCCGAACACCACCTCTCCCAAGCCGCCCTTGCCGACCGAGCGGACGTTGCCCGTGCGACCGTCTGCAAAATCGAGAGCGGCGACGGAAACGTCACCGTTCAGAGCCTTGAGCGCATCGCTCGTGTGCTCGGTTGCCGACTCGACGAGCTCTTTGCCCCTCGCTGTGTCGTGGTTGACGACGCCGAACTGGAGCGACGAGCCAATGCCCCCGATAGCGACTTCGTCGACGCCCGGGCACTCCTCGCGGCGATCGACGAAGCCAATGAAGGCCGCTACAGCCGGGCCGGGCGCAAGCGATCGCCCGTGGGACGTTAAGCTGCACCGCGAAGTCGCCAAGGACGTCGCCCACTATGGGCTCTCGAACCTCGATTTCTCGCCCACCCTCGCAGAGCTACTGACCGAATCGCTTGAGCAAGAATGCCTCCGGATGGTGAAAGAGTAGCCCCCGCGACATCGCTTCGCACTCTTTCGTATCGGGCGTTGCGGCTTGGATCGAGCAAGGTCGAGGCAGTCGCCCGTGACGTATCCGAAAATCCTCCGGGGCTAACACCCAGCCCCTTCGGGGTTGGCGCCCTGCACACTGTCTCGACAGCGCATGCGCCCGGCCGCAGCGAGACGCTCGAAGAGCGACACCAGCGTGCCCACTGAGGGGCCTTCCAGGAGCGCGCCGATTTCAAAGTGTTTGGACATGCCATAGCTCGTTAGATTCGCGCTCCCCAGGTACGCGCGGCGGCGATCGGTCACTACGGACTTCGCGTGAGTCCCGAGGTCGGACAACGCGTTATCCGCGAACCACACGCAAAGCAAACCGTCAGGGTCCGGGATACCGCGCACGAGCGAGTCCACGAAGCTCGCGTTTGGTTCCGACGTCAGTATCTTCACCGCCGCACCCCGCTGCAACACCGACGCGATCGGTCCGCGCAAGAACGCCACCGAGAGCGAATCGAGGAAGGGGGTCACGAGCCAGAGTTCTCGACGAGCCTCCTCTAGAAGCGAAAACACGACCCCGGCGGTCTGCTGCACGAATGCTGGGAGCGAAGGGGCTTTCAGGGGCATCGTCGCGACCGGGAACCACGCGTCGACGGGCACCTCGCCACCAGCGGATTGCGCGAACTGAAGCGCGGCTTCGACGATCGCGATGCGATGCGGGTCGAGATCGAAGGCTTCAGCTAATTTGACTTCGCGCAGCACGCCGAGGGAGAGTAGAAGAGCGAGCAGTTCGTTGGGTAGAATGCGGGCGGCGTGTTGCTCAAGCAGCGGAGAGAGCACCGTTGAGGCGATGCGGCCAGCATCGTCCGCCGCCAACCACATGCTCGCGGTCAATCGGCGCAGGCTCGCCAGAGCGTTGGGACCGAGGCTTTCGTTGAGACCCTCCATGGTCATCTGTCGAGCACTGGGTCCCAGTAGCCGATCCGTTCCCCGTTCGGAGCGCCGAAGAGCTCCCAGCGGCTGAGTTGAACGTTACGGTTGCGGAACGAGCACGCCGTTTCCGGAAGGAACAGGCATCCGTGATCGGCGCCGCGCGCGGCCTGCATGCAGTTCGGATCGTAGAGGCAGAAGTCATTTTCCAAAGCGCGCATGACGACTTCATCGAGGTTCTGCTCGAGTACCGTCCGCAGGCCGCCCATCACGAACTCCGTGTTGGCGCGGGGATAGATCGCGAAGCAGAGATGATACGGGAAGAAATATTCGCTGAGCGACGTCTCCATGTAACCACTGTCGAC
>JAGWST010000174.1 GCA_028869325.1 bacterium
CGCTCGCGTTTGTGCAGCTTGGAGTGGTAGACGGCGGCCGGAATGCCGAGCTGCTCGAGCAAGTACCTCTGCACGCCGAGCGTGTTCTTGATGGTCGCCGTGTAGATGATCCCCGTGCCCTCGGGCTCGCTCTGGAAGAACTGTTTGAGCTGCTTGAGCTTCTCTTGCTCCGTCTCGGCGCGCAGCACTTCGTAGATCAGGTTGGGGCGATCGAAGCCCTTGACGATGGGCTTGACCCCGGGGATACCAAGTTGGTGCAGGATATCCTCGCGCACGGCGGGTGTCGCCGTGGCGGTCAGCGCCAGGACCGTCGGGTGTCCCAGCGCCTGGATCACGTGGCCGAGCCCTAGATAGGCGGGGCGGAAATCGTGGCCCCATGCCGAGATGCAGTGCGCCTCGTCGACCACGAAGAGCGGGATCGTCAACTGCCGCAGCACGTTGACGAACGACTCGTCCTCGAGCTTCTCCGGCGTGACGAAGACGATCTTCAGCGAGCCGCCGCGGATGCGTTCCAGCGCCTCGATCTCCTGGTCTTCGGAGAGCGTCGAGTTGAGCGCCACGACGTCGCGCACGTTGCGGTCGGCCAGCATATCGACTTGATCTTTCATCAAGGCGATAAGCGGGCTGACGACCACCGTGGTCCCGCCGAGCAGCAACGCGGGCAACTGATAGCAGAGGCTCTTCCCGGCACCGGTCGCAAGGATCGCAAGCGTGTCCTTCCCGGCCATGACGCGGGAGATGACCTCTTCTTGGCCCGGGTAGAAATTCGGATACCCGAACTTCTCCGCCAGAGCCGCACGCAGATCCACCCTCTTCTCCTTGTACCTCGGTGTCCTAAACGCTCGAAGCGCGTGTGATAACACGTCTGCACCGCGCTGTATACTACCCAGGGGCGGCACTCGAGGTTTCGTTTCGATTTTGCCCATGCGGCACTCCCGCCAAACGAGTCCAGCGTGGCGTACGTCACCGGTCGCACGCAGTGCCCATCGTCCGGTGGGCTCTCCTAGAACCCGGGTCCTCGCTCCGGGTTGCAGCCGGCAGGTTCCGCCTCGCTCGCTGCGGCTTGCGCCAGGAGGTCACTCTGCGAGGGCGCGCCAACCAGCCTGCGTGTCCCTGTATCGCACGTGGCGCCCTCGGACGTTCGCCGAGCTGGTGGGCCAGGACGCCGTAGTCAAGACGCTCTCCTCGGCCATCACCAAGGGGCGCATCGCCCACGCCTATCTCTTCTCGGGTCCGCGCGGCTCGGGCAAGACCTCCGCCGCCAAGATCCTGGCGCGCTGCATCAACTGCGTCAACGGCCCAGCGGTTGAGCCGGACAACACCTGCGAGCACTGCGTTGCCATCCTCGAAGGGCGCTCGCTGGACGTTCTGGAGATCGACGCCGCCTCGAACCGCGGTATCGACGAGATCCGCGAGTTGCGCGACAAGGTCAAGTTCGCCCCGAGCACGATGCGCCGCAAGGTCTACATCATCGACGAGGCCCACATGCTCACGCGTGAGGGTGCCAACGCCTTTCTCAAGACGCTGGAGGAGCCGCCGGAGCACGTCGTCTTCATCCTTGCGACGACGGAGCCGGAGAAGCTGCCGCCGACGGTGCTCTCCCGCTGCCAGCGCTATGCCTTCCGGCGCATCTCGGTCTCCGTGATGCTCGACCGCCTGCGCCAGATCGCACGGGCGGAGGGCTTTCGCTTCAGCGAGGAGGCGCTCGGCCAGATCGCATACCGAGCCGACGGCGGCCTGCGCGACGCGCTCACGATGCTGGAGCAGGTGGCGGCCTTCGGCGACGGCGAGGTCGGCGTGGAGACGGTTGCGGCGGCCTTCGGCCAGAGCACACGCGAGTGGGCGCGGGCGCTGATCGAAGCGGTCTGCACCGCCGACACCTCGGCAGCGCTCGATGCGATCTCGGGCGCCTCCGATGCGGGCTCCGAGATGCCGACGCTGATCCGGGAGACGATCTCGGGCCTGCGGCAACTGCTGGTGGCGCGGCTCAATCCCGAGCTCCTGGAGACGGAGCTGGCCCCCGAGGACGCGCGTTGGATCGCCGAGCGCGCCGCGCAGGTCCCCCAGGGCCGCCTGGTCCGCGGCCTCAAACTGCTGGCCGACGCGGTTGCCGACGCGCGGCGCAGCGGCCTGCCGCGGCTGGAGCTCGAGGTTGCGATCCTGCGCCTCCTGGTTGTCTCTGAGGGTGGTGAGGCCACCCCGGTCGCGGCGCCACGGCCGCCGGAGCCGCGGCCGGAGTCGCGCAGCCCCCTCGCGGAGAGTCCGGTGGCGCCGGCCCCGCCGCCGGCCGTGCCGGCGCCAAGCGAGACCGGCATCACCGTGCAGAAGGTCAAGAGCGTCTGGGAGCAGGTGCGCGGCCGGGTCGCGGAGCGCAGCGCCCCCGTGAACGGCATGCTGGCCGAGGGCGAGCCCCAGAGCATGGCTGCCGGGGTCTTGACGGTGCTCTTCACCAACAACGCGATCGCCGCGGGCACGGTGCGCGGCAGCGTCGCCCTGGTCGAGGAGGCGCTCTTCGACGTGCTGCGCACGCCGATCAAAGTCGTCGTCAAGGAGTCCAAGCGGGCGGCGGCGGCCGGCGGCGGGGCGGGTGCCCGCGGGCTTTCAGTCCAGGCGGGTGAGGGTACCCCGGGCGAGGGAACTCGTCACGGCGCGGATCGGCGCGAGGGCGGCAATCTCCTGGACTACGCCTTCAAGAAATTCTCCAGCTGAGCGGGGCTGACGAAGATGAACCAGGCGCAACTGATGCGGATGCTGCAGAAGACCCAGGCCGATATGGCGCGGGTCCAAGAGGAGCTCTCGACCACCAGCGTGA
>JAGWST010000175.1 GCA_028869325.1 bacterium
CGTGCGCGTGCCGCCCGCGCCTGCCGCCTGGGCGCGCGTACCGGCCACCGCCGCCAGGCCCGGCTCCGCGTGCGCGGGCGGCAGCTCCGCGTAGAGCGCGGTGCGCTCGTCGAACGAACGCGCCACGGCATCCAGGGCCTCCAGCAGCGAGGCGCGCGCACCGGCCTCCGTCTGCGCGCCTGCAAGCGGCAACTCGAAGAGCTCCACGCACAGCGCGTCCGGCATGCGCCGCAGCGCCTCGTGCGCCTTGCCGACGCCGCCGCGAACGCTATCGGCGCTCGCGCCGTCGAGCACGACGCCGAGCGCCAGAGGTCGCGTCTTTACCCCGTGCAGCTCGGCCAGCAGCTCGTCCAAGCGTGAGGCGGGCACGATGAAGCGCCCCACCATCCATTGGTAGATGCCCGCGTTGGTCGCGTCATGATTCCGCAACGCTCTATCCATCGGCAGCCTCGCCGGTGGATAGAGCCCCGCGTCGTCGATCAGCTCGGCCAGCAGACGATTCAGCACACTCCTAGGTTACTGCGGCTTGGCACGCAAGTACTGCGGCGGCCACGCGATGTCGAGGCCCAGCTCGCGCGCCGCGTTGAGCGGCCAGTACGGCTCGCGCAGCAGCTCGCGTGCCATCGCGACGGCATCGGCGCGCCCCTCGCTGAGAATCTCCTCGGCCTGCCGCGCCTGCGTGATCATGCCGACGGCCACCGTCTCAATGCCGGCTTCACGCCGGATGCGTTCCGCGAACGGGACCTGGTAGCCGGGCGCAAGCGCGATCCGCTGGCGGGGGTCAAGGCCGCCGGAGCTGCAGTCCACGGCGTCGACGCCCAGCTCCTTGAGCGCACGGGCGAGGGCGACGCTCTGCTCCAGGTCCCAGCCGCCCTCCACCCAATCGGTGCACGAGAGCCGTACCCAGAGCGGCTTCTCGCGCGGCCAGACGCGGCGCACGGCCTCGACGACTTCGCGCAGCAGCCGCGTACGATTCTCGAAGCTGCCGCCGTACTCGTCGCGGCGCAGGTTCGAGAGCGGCGAGAGAAACTGGTGCAGGAGGTACCCGTGCGCGGCGTGCAGCTCGACCAGATCGAAGCCGGCTTCATCGGCCCACTCCGCCGCGCGCACGAAGGCCTCCCAGACGTCGGCGATGCCCTCCAGCGAGAGCGCGCGCGGCTCCGGCCAGGATGGATCGAACGGCAACGGCGAGGCTCCGATGCTCTGCCAGCCGCGCGCGTCGAGACCGAGGTGCTTGCCGCCCCGCCACGGCGCGTCGACCGATGCCTTGCGGCCGGCGTGCGCCAGCTGTACGCCGGCAACGGCCCCTTGCCCGCGAATGAAGGCGGCGATCGGCGCGAGCGCATCGCGATGCGCCTCGCTCCAAAGGCCCAGGTCGTCCGGCGAGATGCGCCCCTCGGGGGCAACGGCGGCCGCCTCGGTGATCACGATCCCCGCGCCGCCGACGGCACGTGAGCCCAGATGGACCATGTGCCAATCGTTCGCCCGTCCGTCGGAGGTGGAGTACTCGCACATGGGCGAGACCACCACGCGGTTGCGGGCGGTCATCCCGCGCTGCCTCCACGTCGAGAAAAGCAGACTCTTGCTCATATCGCGATGCTACGCCCCCACATGGGCGCCCTTGCTTCGTATCGGAGGGGGCCGTCCACCTCGTCGCGAGCGGACCCGATATTGGCCGGCAGGCGGCCTAGAGCGTCGAGCGAACCCCAACCCCTCGTGCACCCGTCTCTCTTTGCGCGCCGCCTCGCCGTGGCCGCCGCGCTCTCGACCATGCTGCTCTCCGCGCCGGCCGCAGGCGCCGATCAGCCTGCGACCCTTGGTGCCGACACGGGGATGAACTGGCACGTTACGCCGGCTCAGATCAAGCAGAGCTGCGACGAGGCCGTGGCCAAAACCAAAGCGGCGATCTCCGCCGCCGAGGCGCTGCCGCTAGATCAGCGGACCTTCCAGAACGCGATGCTGCCGATCGAGAACGCCGAGGCCTCGCTGACCGACGATACGGCCGTGGACACGGTGCTCTACCAGCTCGCGGCCGAGAAGAGCCTCCGCGAGGCCTCCGCCGCTTGCTCCCAGCGCGTCACCGACTACAGCGCCGTGCTCAACGCCGACCCGCAGATCTATGCCACGGCTGCCCGCCTGCAGCGAGCCGATGCGGCGCAGAGCGACGCCGACAAGGCGCTGTTGCGCCTCTACGTGGTGGCCGGACGGCGCGCCGCCGCCGACTTGAGCGACTCCAAACGCGCCGCGGCGACCAAGCTCTTTCAGCAGATCGCGGAGTTGCAGCGCCGCTTCGCCATCAACTTGCAGAACGATGCCACGACGATCGTGATCTCACAACGCGACGCCGCGAGCCTGCCAGCCTCGCTCGTTGCGACGCTCAAGAAGACGGCCCACGGTTACGTGGTTCCCGTCGACGAGAGCACGGTGGGGCGCTTCATGGCCAACGAGCGCAGCGCCGCCGCGCGCGAGCGCTTCAGCGTGGCGTACGCCAAGCGCGGCGGGCGCGCAAACGTCCAACTGTTGCAGCAGGCCGTGGCACAGCGCGACCGGCTGGCGCACGTGCTCGGCTTTCAGACCTGGGCCGGCTATCAGCTCAGCAACAAGATGGCGCAGTCGCCCGCGAAGGTGAACGCCTTCTTGACGCAAATCGATGCGAAGCTGCTGCCCAAGGCGCGCCGCGAAGAAGCGAGGCTGGCCGCGCTCAAACGCGCGCAGGGCGTGACGACGCCGTTCGAGAGCTGGGATTACAGCTTCTACGAGAACCAGCTTCGCAAGACAGCGTATGCCGTCGACGACCAGCAGGTTCGGCGCTATTTTCCGATCGATCACGTGATAACGAGCGTGCTCGCCATCTACGAGCGGCTGCTGGGCGTCACGTTCAACGAGATCACTCCGGCCGACGCCTGGGCGCCGGGCGTGCGCGAGTTCTCGATTGCCAACACCGCCGACGGCAAGGCCATCGGCTGGTTCTACCTCGATCTCTTTCCGCGTCCGGGCAAGTTCAGCCACTTCGCCAATTTCCCGTTGCGCATCGGTCGCCTACTGCCGGACGGCACGTTTCAGAGGCCGGTGGCTGCGATCGTCGGCAACTGGCCGCAGCCGGCGCCCGGGAAGCAGGCGCTACTCAACCACGACGACGTCATCACCTTCTTCCATGAGTTCGGCCACTTGATGCACGCCACGCTCTGCACCGCGCCCTACGAGACGACCAACAGCATGGAGGGGGTGGAGCAAGATTTCATCGAGGCGCCCTCGCAGATGCTGGAGAACTGGATGTGGCAGCCGGAGATCCTTGCGCAGGTTTCCTCCAACGTGAATACAGGCCAGCCGTTGCCTGACGAGCTCATCGCCAAGATGGTGGCGCTCAAGCATATCGACGACGGTATCACGTGGACCACGCAGGCGTTCTACGCCGCCTACGACATGACGATCCACAGCTCGGGGCCGGAGGTTCCGGCGACGAAGATTTGGGCGGCGCTCAAGCGCAAGATGACGGTCTTTCCGATGGTGCCGGGCACCTATCCCGAGGCCGGCTTCGAGCATCTTATGGGCGGCTACGACGCCGGCTACTACGGCTATCTTTGGTCGAAGGTCTACGCCCAGGACATGTTCACCGTCTTCCAACGCGGCGGCCTGGAGAGCCCCGCCGTCGGCGCGCGCTATCGCGAGGATATCCTGGAGCCGGGCGCGATCTATCCCGCGCAGGAGCTGGTAGAGAAGTTCCTTGGACGCCCTCTCAGCTACGAGGCTTTCTAT
This sequence comes from bacterium, assembly GCA_028869325.1. Taxonomy (GTDB): domain Bacteria; phylum Vulcanimicrobiota; class Vulcanimicrobiia; order Vulcanimicrobiales; family SCRA01; genus SCRA01. The sequence continues at coordinate 3,757 of JAGWST010000175.1, forward strand.
CGCGATCTGGGGATCGCGCCTTAGCCGCCCGCGGCCAAACGTGGGCGCCCCTTGCCGTCGCGCGCCCAGACTGCTAGAATCGCGAACGTGCGCGGGCGGGGAACCCGCAAATACAAACCGGGGCGAGTGCCCCGGAACCTTGAAAAAATCGGGGTCCCCATTGCGGGGAACCCGCAATGGGGAGAGGTGTCGGAGCCTGGTTGAACGAGCGCGACTGGAAATCGCGTAGGCGGCTCAAACCGCCTCGAGGGTTCGAATCCCTCCCTCTCCGCCAGCATGCCCGCGAACAGAAGCGGGAATTGCGGCACTTACGTCAGCGAGCCGAAGATGGCGCGTTCGACGATCTCCGCGGCCGCCTCGATCTCTCCGTCCTGCATCGATCCCTGGTCGACGGCGGCGTGACGGATGCATCCCTCGAGCATGGCAACCAGCGCGCGCGCGGCATCCGCTGACGAGGCGGCGTACGCACCGTGCCCGCTCTCGCCCAGCCGCTCGAAGTAGGTCGACCACTCCTCTACCGCCTGCTCGCGGCGCAGCTGGCGCAGCCGTCCCACGCGCGGATCGGTCGCGGAGAGCGCGAACCAAGCCCGGATCGTGCCGGGGTGTGAGGAGCGCAAGCGCAGCATGCTCCGCATGCGATCGCGCACGCGTGCGCGCTCCTCGGCCAGCGTACCGATAGGCTGCATTGCGAGCTCGGCCTTGACGCGCGCCGCCTCGTCGGCGATCCGCTCCAAGACGTGATAGAGCACGTCGGAGCGATCTTTGAAGTAGCGGTAGAAGGTCCCATGGGCGACCTCTGCCTCGCGAGCGACCGCGCCCGCGGTGAGACGCCGGTAGTCGACCCGCTCCAAGAGCCGGGCGGCGGCGTCCAAGAGACGCTCGCGTGTCTGGCCGGTCTGCGGCGGCTCGGGCGGGAGCGTCTGGTCCCCCGCAAGACGTCCCAAGTACGTCCAGCGCCCCCGTGAGCGCCCGCTCTCGGGATCGCGGTAGCTCTCCACCCGATAGCGATACGCCCGGTTGCCGACGCGCTTGGTCACCTCGTAGGCCATTGATTTACCCCTTAACTATTTGACCTTCTGACGAATTCTAGGTATCATGATGGTCGCGTCATTCAAATATACCACGACACCTGGAGAGACGTCATCGCTACCATTGCCGCCAGCGGCAGCCCCTCAAAGCCCAACGAGCGCGCGCTGGCGCTGCTGACGATCACCGTCATGCTCGGCATGATCATGGCGATCATCGACTCGACGATCGTCAACGTGGCCCTCGACACCATGGCCGGCAACCTGGGGACCTCCATCGACGAGGTCTCCTGGGTCGCCACGGCCTACATCTTGGCGACCGTGGTCGTGATGCCGCTGAACGGTTTCCTGACCGCCTACCTTGGGCGCAGGCTCTACTACGCGCTCTCGATCGGCGTCTTCACGGCCTCCTCATTCCTCTGCGGGACCGCTCACAGCCTGGGCGCCCTGATCTTCTACCGCGTCATTCAGGGCATCGGCGGCGGCGCGCTGCAGCCGACGGCGCAAGCGATCCTCTTCGAATCGTATCCCGCGGAGCGCCGTGGGCAGGCGATGGCGATCTTCGGCATCGGCGCGATGTTCGGACCGGCGGTCGGCCCGACGCTGGGCGGCTACTTCGTCGACAACTACAGTTGGCCGTTGATCTTCTACGTCAATATTCCGATCGGCATCATCGCGCTATTGATGACGCTTGCCTACGTGCCCGATCCGCACTACATCAA
>JAGWST010000176.1 GCA_028869325.1 bacterium
CAGAGGCCGCGGCGGCGCCGGCGCTGCGGCTGCGCGCGCAGATCGCGCGCATCTCGCGCGAGATCGCCGAGGGCCAGCGCCTGCGCGCCAGCGGTCCACGCGCCGAGGCGGCGTTGGCGGAGCTCGCCGGACGGCTGCCGCGCAGCTCGTGGCTGACGGCGCTGGAGATCGCCGGCGACGGCACGCTGCGCATCTCCGGGCGCGCCCCGGCCTTTGAGAGCGTGGGCAGCCTGCTCGCACAACTCGAGGCGATGGGCTCGGTGGGGACTCCGGCCTTGCTCGATGCGCAACGACCCGGGCGCACGGGCTCGCTGCGCTTTCAGATCGAGACGCGCCGCCCGTAAGGGAGCGGCACGACGACCGCGAAGTGGAGCCGCATGCTGACCGAGACTACCGAACGCGTCGTCGAATGGCGGCGTGCCATCCATCGTCACCCTGAGCCGGGCTTCGAGGAGCAGCGCACGGCGGAGCTGATCGAGCGCGTGCTCGGCGAAGCGGGCATCGAGCACCGGCGTCTGGCCAAAACCGGCGTGGTCGGCGTCGTTCGCGGCGCCCATCCCGGGCGCGTCGCCGGTCTGCGTGCCGACATGGATTGCCTCACGCTGGAGGAGCGCTCGGGCGAGCCGTTCGCCTCCGAGCGCCAAGGCTTGATGCACGCCTGCGGCCACGATGCGCACGTGGCGATGCTGCTGGGTGCGGCGAGCGCGCTGGCACGGGAGCGCGCGAATCTGCACGGCAGCGTCGTCTGTATCTTCCAGCCGGCCGAAGAGGGGCCCGGCGGAGCGAAGCCGATGATCGCCGAGGGCTGCCTCGACGATCCGAAGGTCGAAGCCATCGCGATGCTCCACGTGGACCCGCGCCTGGATACCGGTACGGTCGGCATCACCGCGGGCCCGACCAACGCCGCCACCGACGAGCTGCGCATCGAGATTCGCGGCGTCGGCGGCCACGGCGCGCATCCCCATCGCTCCGTCGACGCGATTCCGGCGGCGGCGAACGTGGTGCTGGCGCTGCAGAACGTCGTCGCGCGCGAGACGGATCCGCTGGGCTCGGTGGTGGTGACCATCGGCACGCTGGAGGGCGGCTACCGGCAGAACATCATCGCCGATCGCGTGAAGATGTCCGGAACGATCCGCACGCTGGATGCCAACGTGCGCACGGCGACGCACCAGAAGATCGAGCGCATCGCCGAGCACGCGGCGGCGGCCTACGGCTGCACGGCCAGCGTGGAGCTTGGCTTCGGCTATCCGGCGCTGGTCAACGAGCCGGCGCTGACGCGCGCGTTCGCCGCCTACCTGAAGCCCAAGGCCCCCGAGCTGCGCGTTCTCGAGGATATGCTCCCCTCGATGGGCGGCGAGGACTTCTCGTTCTATGCCGAGCGCATCCCCGCCGTGGCCTGCCGTCTGGGCGTGCGCAACGAGGCGATCGGGGCGACGGCGATGATCCACAGCCCGGAGTTCAAGCTCGACGAAGCGGCGTTGGAGATCGGCGTGAAGATGCTGACCAACTTTGCGCGCGGCTTCGCGGCAGGGGAGTTCGCGGCGCCGCGCTAGTTGTCGAGGGGCCGTCAGCGGTCGGGGCGGATGAACTCCAGCAGCCCCTCCAGGCCAATGTACTCGGTGGCTCCGACCATGCCGACCGGCTCGATGCGGCTGCGCACGACGCGCCCCGCCGCATCGAGCAGATCGTCGGCGAGGTGGACGCGCACCACGCGCCCGATCACCAGGTGGCCGCTGCCGGGCTCTTCGCCCAGGTCGACGATGCGGTGCGTGACACACTCGAAGTTGATCGGCGACTCCGCGATGCGCGGCGGCCTGACCTCGAGCGAGGGCGCCGGCGTGACGCCCGCATGCTCGAACTCGTCCGTGGCGCCTGCCGAACGGTGCCACGAGCTGCGCGCATGATCGAGATGGCCGCGCGTGACGAGATTGATCACGAACTCGCCGCTGGCCTCGATGTTGCGCAGGGTATCCTTCTTGACCTCGGGCGTGCGGCTACGGCGCAGGGGCGCGAAGGCGAGCGTCATCGGGCGCGCGCTGACCGGCATGAAGAAAGAGAAGGGAGCCAAGTTGCGCTCCCCGTCGGGGCTCAGCGTGGAGACCCAGGCGATGGGTCGCGGCAGGATCGTATCGACCAGCAACTGGTAGGATTCGAGCCACGGCCGTTCGTCGGGAACGAGATTCACCGCACGACCTCGCTGCTGGCCCAGGATTTGAAGTAGGCGGCATCCTCGACGCCAAAGGCCTGCTCGCTCAAGCGCAGCGGCCGGAAGGTATCGACCATGACGGCGAGCTCGTCGGTGGCGGCGGCGCCGAGGCTGGCCTCCACGGCGCCGGGCTGCGGCCCGTGCCACGCCCCCGCGACGTGCAGCGTGATGGAGCCCTCCTCGATGCCGCGCCGGCTCATGAAGTTGCCGCTCACGTAGTAGAGCACCTCGTCGCAGTCGACGCTGGAGTGGTTGTAGGGAATCGGTACCGCGTGCCGGTCGAAGTCGAACGGCCGCGGCGCGAAGAGACAGAAGGCCGCGCCTGGCGCCTCGAAGACCTGATGTACCGGTGGCGGCAGGTGCAGGCGGCCAACCTGCGGCGCGAAGTCGGCGGCGTTGAAGGCGTACGGATAGCAGTACCCGTCCCAGCCGACCACGTCGAAGGGGTGATTCTGCAAGGTGTAGATGGCCGAGCGGCCGCGGCTGCTGACGCGCAGCTCGAATGCGCCGCGCTGATCGACCGGCGGACGCAGCGAGGGCGGGCGGAAGTCGCGCTCGTAGTACGGCGCGTGCTCCTCGAGCTGGCCGAAGGCATTGCGATACTTCTTGGGGATGGAGATCGCTCCGCTGGACTCGTAGACCAGCATGCGCGTCGGCGTGCGCGGCTGCATGCGGTAGGTGGTGCCGCACGGGATCAGCACGTAGTCGTGTTGGCGATAGGCGACCTCGCCGAGCGGCGTCTCCACGCAGCCCTCGCCCCAATGGATGAAGAGCAGCTCGTCGCCCGTGGCATTGCGGTAGAACCACGTCATCGGCTCACTGGCCTGGGCGATCGAGAGGACGATTTCGTCGTTGCCCAGCAGCGGCACGCGCGCCTCGACGGCGTTGCCCGTGCTCTGGATATGCTTTGCGCGCAGGTGCCGGTTGAGCAACGGATCGTTGGGATGGAAGCGCGCGAGAGGGCGATCCCACGCCGTCACGTTCAACGTCGCGGTTGGCGGATAGAGGTGGTAGAGCAGGGCGTAGACGCTCTCGAAGCCCTTGGTGGAGAAGAGCTCCTCGGCGTGCAGGCTGCCGTCGGCTTTCCGGAACTGCGTGTGGCGCCGCTCCGGGAGCTCGCCCTGGCGTACGTAGAAAGGCATGGCCCTGGCTCTCCTCGTCTCGCTTGCGTGCTGGTGGACCGTACGGAGTTGCTTCGGCTTCGCGGGGGCGGAAATCTTCGTGCGGATGCCTAACCGTCCGCCATGGTCCAGGCCAGTGAGGAGATCGCCTCAGATGCCGGCGCTGCCTTCGCCTTGCTTTGCGAGGTGGAGAAGTGGCCGGTCTGGCTCTCCCTAGCGCGCAGCGTTCGTCGCGTCGACTCGGGGGCCGCGCTAGGGACGGGGAGCGAGATCGCCATCCATGCCCCGCTGCTGGGGCACGACGAGGAGCTCTATGTCGTCGAGCGCTTCATCGACGGCCACCTGCTTTACCTGGAGAGCGCCTACTCGTGCCGCCGCTCGTGGGAGTTTCGTATCGAGCGCAAGGGAGCGCGCGGCCGCATCAACGTGACGCTCGCCTACGCGACCTACGGCGGTTGGCTCGGCGCGCGGCTCGATCGCTTGGGGAGAGCGCGCAGGGCCGCCGCGGCCTTAGCGGCATCCGTGGTGCACTTCAAGGGGTTGGTGGAGTTCGAGAACCATCCCAACCGCGTGCTCGCCGACTTTTAGCAGTCGTTGACGCTGGCTGCTAAGGTTCGGTAGAATAGGGCCAGTTCGTGCCCCGCCGCAAAGGAGTTCCCGCGTGCCGCTCTACGAGTACGTGTGCCAAGAGTGCCGGACCCGTCATGACATCCGCCACGGATTCGATGACCGGGCCGGCCCATGCCCGGCATGCGGCGCCACACTCGAGCGCGTCTTCCATGTCGGCGGGATCCACTTCAAGGGCACCGGCTTCTACACGACCGACTACAAGCGCGGCGCCGGGGCCAACGGCTCGGCGGGCGGGTCTTCATCGGAGCCCGCCGCGAGCGCCAAGAGCGACGGGGCGGCCAAGAGCGACGGCGCCGCCAAGAGCGACGGCGCCGCCAAGAGCGACGGCACGGCCGCTCCGGCGGCAAAGTCGAACGAGAAGAGCGCCTAAGCGATGACCGCCCACGCGATCGCGGGTCTGGTGACGCTCGCGCTGGTGGTGCTCGTCTTCATCGTGGTGGCGGCCGTGGGGTTGCGGCTGGCGTTGCGGGTGAGGCGCATGCGCCGGCGCATCAATCAGCCGGTCGTGCTTCGTCTGGCCGGTGCCGCCGGTGAGCTGCGCCTTCGCATCGAGGGCTCGCGTCAGACCGGCAAGGCCTTGGTTGCGCGCGCGAGGCAGGCGGTGGAGCATCTGCGCGCCGTGGACGGAGAGCGCCGCAGGCTCGGCAGGCAGGTTGCCTCGGCGGTGGCCCAGATCTTGGCCGAGCTGCGCGCGATTCGCAACCTGCTGACCTAGCAGGTTGCGGAAGGGCTGCGGCGCTTTGGCTGCATCTCTTTGTCGCTGCCTGCTAACGCTCGAGTGCTGGGCCGCCACGCTTCGTGCCGTTTATCCGGGAGGCCGTGACCTTGGCCACGCTGCGCGCTTGGCCGCCACGGCGGCCAATCTCCGCAAGCCACGCGCGCCCGTGTTCGGCCGTGAGTGGATAGACGAAGATGCCGCGCCCGCAAACACTCTCGCGAGCAGCATAGTCGAAGCACCCATAAGCAAGCACCTCGAGGATCCTGGCCGCCCGTTCAGGATCACGTTGCGGTAGAGCGTTACGGGCGACCGCGTAGACGACGTTCCCTTCGTCATCGACGGTACGCCCATGCCCTGGCTCGCTCCAGAGTAGGACCCGCGCCTGCGGCCCGCCCCTCACACGATACCGAATGCCGGCGCGCTGCGCGATCTCGGCAACGGTGACACCGGAGGTCTTCGCCCGCTTCAGCACGCGGTGGCGCTCGCGGCCATGCAGCGGTCGCGCGGCGGGGATATCGAGATTAGAGCGATAGACCACCGAGCTCGTGACCTCCGAGACGTCGAATATGCGCGAGATGGTTGTCGAACGTGCGACGGAGACGGCTGCCGTCATGCGGATTTAACCCCATGCGCTGGAAGATGTCACGTCTTCGCCCAAGGTCGTCCAGCAGCTCCAGGCGCTTTTCGTCCAAGTGCGGCGCGAGGAGCGCCTTGCGTGGTGCGCGCAGGAGCGATACAAGGCGGGCGAGGTCGCGCAGATCCTTCTCCCCCTTGGCGCTCCCTCGCCGGTCGCCGGCGGCATCGAGTTTTAGGACCAGGAGGTGCTCCAGCGCGGCCACTCGGATGCCCTCGATCTCCTGTGAGTGGGCCGCGATCTCGTCGTACGGAATGGCGAGGCGGTGCTGGCGCTCCACGTACAGGTCGAAATCCTCGCCGTCGACGAGGACCGAATCCTTGCCGAGACGCTCGTTGCGTACAACCTCGTAGCGATCGCGCATCTCGTTCTTGCCGGCAAGCGAGAGGTAGAGATCCGCGTCGTGGCTCGATTCTTCGAGCGCCGGGTTTGAGCGCTTGGCATGTTGGGCCACGGCGACGCCGCCGATGAAAACCGCATCAGGGAACTCCTGCGAGATCCCACGGGCAAGCGATTGGAGGCGCTCCCAATTCTGCTCCATGCCAGGAGTATATCACCTAAGCCGCTTAGGTGAAAAGTGAGTATACGCCTGACTCCAATCGGCCGTTACAAGCCACTACGTCTCGCCCGCGTCCTCCGGCGGCTCCCAGTGCCAGCCCGATGGAGGCTGGTCGAAACCCGGCGGCGCGCCGAAGCCCTGCTCCTGGGCAGCCGGCTCGCCGAGGTCGTCGCCGGCGATCTGCGTGGGGGCCGGCGGGAGGTTGAACGGCTGCGGCTCCGGCGCCGCGGGCTCGGTAGGGGTGCTCGTCTCGCTTTGGCGCTGGGCCGGCGGATGCATCGGCGCCGCTTGCTCCGCCGTGGCCTGCGTTGGTTGCGCGGCCGCGGGCGGCGAGGTCGCCGATTCGGGCCCGTGCCCGGCCGCTAACATCGCGGCCATGCTCTTGGCCGGAATCGCGACGCCGTGCTCCGGCGTCCCCACCAGCACCATCCGCCCTTGCGGCAAGAGTTGCGCCCCCGGCTGCTCCGCCAGCTCGCGCAGCTGGTCGATGTAGTACTGCGGCGCATCCTCGACGCGCATCGTATCGAGCAAGAGATTCAACGTGTCGATGAGATACTCGCGCGGCGGTACCTTGGCGAAGGCGAAGACGGCCTCCGCGATCTGCGCCTTGCTCATCGAGAGCAGCTTGCGCCAGTAACTCGGCGCCTGGTAGTACTCGAACTGTCCCAACTCGCGCTTCGCACGCGAGTAGAGGGTGGCGATGCGCTTGCCGATCGGATCGCTGGGCGGCATCGGCTCGACGATCACCACGCGCAGGCCGACGCGGCTCAACTCCTGCACGACGTTGGCGTGGAAGAGCGGATCGATCTCGTGCAGATAGCTGTTGGCGACGGCGACGTCGAAGGAGTTCGGGCGCGCGGGAATCGCCGAGGTGCTGCCGCGCAAGACCTTGGCGCCCAGATCCTGGTTGCGCTTCATCACCTCGTCGCGCGACTCGATGACCGTCACCTCCGCGCCCTCGGCCAGCGCGCGGCGGATGACGCCCGGATCGGGTCCGTAGCCGCAGAGCAGGACGCGGTCGCCGGCGCCGATCCCCGTGGCATCCCAGACCAACCCCGCCAGGCGTTCCGACTCGCGCTCGAACTCCTTGCCGTCGTACGTGGCGGTCGGCTTGCTCATCGCTGGAGCGCCTCC
>JAGWST010000177.1 GCA_028869325.1 bacterium
CGCCCGCAAGGATCTCACGTACCACTACGTCATCATCGACACCAACGACATCAACGCCTTCGCGACGCTGGGCGGATACGTGCATGTCAACATGGGGATGCTCGACTTCGCGCAGTCGGACGACGAGCTGGCTTTCGTGCTGGGTCACGAGACCGGCCACATCGAGCGCCGCCACGCGGTCACGGAGCAGACGCGCAACACCATCCTGCAAGTGCTGCTGGGCGTGGCTTCGATCTTCTCGCCGTTCGTCTACAACTTCGGCAACCTGATCGGCGGCCTGACGGTGGCCAAGTTCAGCCGTATCCAAGAGCTGCAGGCCGACCAGTACGGTTTGCAGCTGATGACGCGCGCGGGTTACGATCCCGGCGCGGCCGTCTCTTCGATGCTGCACTTGGAGTCGCTGGGCGAGCACAACGATCTGGTCTCCAAGTACTTCGAGGATCACCCCGGCGGCAAAGACCGCATCTCGCACTTGATGGGTTATCCGCAGCTGGATCCCATCAAGGTCACGACCGACCAATACGTCGCCCGCGCGCTGCACGACCAGCAAGAGGCGCGCTACAACGTGGCAGCGATGGCCTTCCGCGCCATCCTGAAGAAAGACCCGGGCAACTCGCTGGCGTTGATGCACCTGGGCCAGCTGGAAGTCGCGCTCGGCCAGCAAGAGAAGGGCGAGCAGACGCTGGAGCAGTTGGCCAAGAGCGGCGACGCGCATACGCGCGCGGATGCTCAAGTGCGCCTGGAGCGCCTGCGCGACGCGCTGCACGCCACGCGCCTGCAGCATCAAGACCCCGCTCCGCTCAAGCAGCAGATCGCCGACGCGCAGGCGCGTCTGGACCAGGTCTCCGCCGACCTGCAGCAGCGCCGCAACGATGGTAAGTCGCAGTACAAGTCGATCGCCGATCGCATCAACACGCTGGGCTACGAGGTGCCGGATCTGGGCCGGGTCGACGTCCGCAAAGGATCGCGCCTAGAGGCCGTGGCACATCAGCTCAACGCCATCGCGCGCAACGTGAATAGCTCGCTGGACAAGGCGCCGCGCGCGCTCAACGAGATCGGCTCGCTGGAGTCCAATAAGCAAGGCGGGCTGCTGTTGGACGAGCAGGGCGTGCTCAAGCAGATGGCGGCGCCGCTGAGCGTGACGCCGATTCCCGCGCCTTCGCTGGCGATGCTGCCGTACTATCCGCGGATGCTGACCTCGGTGACCGCCTCCGAGGGCGACATGGTGCGCGCCGCCGACGCCTCGCGCGCGGCGCTGGCGCTGCTGGACGTCTCACTGGGCGACATCGACGCATTCTTGAAGGCGCTGGATCACGTGCGTCTGGACTTCGGTGGCGATATCTCGCTGGAAGACTACAACACGCTGACGCCGCTGATGAAGACCGCCAGCGCTGCCGTCTCCAAGGCCTCGATCGCATCGGCGCAGGCGTGGCAGCTCTTCAACATGGCAAAGTCGCGCTCGCTCGAGCAGCAGATCACGCTGCTCGGCCTCTCGTATCCCTCCGACCGCTACGAGAGCTTGATCTACGCGCTGAAGACGCGCTTCCACATCGACCCGCCGACCTACCAGCAGATGGTGCAGATGGACGTGACTCCCGGCGAGGTGACGGCGGCCGAGATCGTCGCCGCCGACACCCAGAGCACGCCGGCCGAGTTGCTCCGGATGGCGCAGAGCGAGCACGAGCCTATGGTCGATTTGGCCAACCAGCGGCAGATGAACGCGCAATCGCTGGAGGTCTTCCTGGGCTTGATCTTCCTCGACTACACCGACGATCCGGCGAAGGAAGGCCCGCGCCCAGACCGCCAGCGGGAGAATCCGGTACGCTAGCCTCGCTCTCGCCGGCCGGGCTCTGGAACGAGGGCCTCACGCTCAATCTCGTCGAGGCACAGGCGAAGCGCCCGTTCCGCTTCTTCCTCGCGGGCGACCAAATGCTGGTCTCGGAGCTGCGCGCGACGCTGCTGTCAGGCCACGGTGACTGCATTCCGCTGGACGCCAACGCCTGCCTCGAAAACCTCGACCTCTTCGGCAGCGGGCGCAGCGTGGAGACGAATGCGGCACGGGCCGTGCTCTTCGTCGGGCCGCCCGGCGCGGCGACGCCTGTGCAGCTGGCGCGCCTGGAGTCGCTGGCGCTGCCCGTCTTCGCCATCGGCGTGGATCCATCGAGCCCAGCGCGGGCCGCCGCGGAGCCGCCCCAGGCTGGGGCCAGCGCGCACTACTCGGTGCCCTCGCTGGGCGCCGAGCCCCTCGCCGCGGCGCTCTTTCCGCATCTCATGAGCGCCATCAAGGGGGTGGAGGTCGCCGTGGGCCGGCGCCTGCCGGTGCTGCGCGAGACGATCGCCACCCGGCTGACGCTCGACGCGTCGATGTCCAGCCTGCGAATCGCTGTCGCCTCCGCCCTGGTGGATCACGTGCCCGTGCTGGGGATCGTCCTGGGGACGGTCGCTTCGGCCGGCGATACGCTGGCCATCACGGGGCTCCAGGCCTTCCTGCTGCTGCAGATCGCCGCTCTCTACGGCCACGATCCCGATCTCTCGCGCCTGGGCGAGCTGATACCGGTGGTGGGCGGCGGCTTCGGCTGGCGGGCGCTGGCGCGCGAGCTCTCGGGCTTCATTCCGGTGGCCGGCGTGGTCATCAAGGGCGGGATCGCCTACGCCGGGACCCTGGTGGTCGGCCAAGCGGCCGCCTTCTACTACCAACACGGCCGGCCGATGTCGGCCAGGCAGATGCGAATCCTCTACACGGAGGCCCGGCAAAAGGCCATCGTCCTAGGACGCGACCTGTTGGCGCGGCTGAAGCCTACGAGGCGCGGCGGGAACGGCGCCGGGCCGGCTTGAGCATCCTCTGTGCGCGGACCACCTCGCGAGGCGCCACGGCCCGCTCGCAAGCCTCGCAATACCACTCCGGCTCGGCCGGCGAGCCGCACTCCTCGTGGGCAAAGGCGTAGCTGGGCGAGACGCCGCCGAAGTTCATCCCGTAGGCGTACATGGCGCCGATCAGGCGATGGAGCTGGCGCCCCTTCTCCGTGAGCTCGTACTCGAACCGGGCCGGGCGCTCTTGGTACTGGTACCGCTCTACGATGCCCTCCAACTCCAGCTCGCGTAGGCGGGACGAGAGGGTGTTGGTGGAGGCCCCCGTCGACTCCGCCAGCTCGGAGAAGGTGGTCTTCCCGGCCAGCAGGTCCCGTACGATCAGGCTGGTCCAGCGCTCGCCGATGAGGCCGGCGGTCCAGGCGATCGGGCAGTTCTGATCGTAATTCTTGGGCATCGCCCCACTAGGATAGCACTATGCCTTCACTTTCACAACTCTCTGTGAAATTTGAAGTTTTTCTTTAAAGCACGCGGCGCCCCTCGATGGCCCTGGCGAGTGTCACCTCATCGGCGTAGTCCAGCTCGCCGCCCATCGGCAGCCCGTAGGCCAGACGGCTGACGGTGACGCCCAAGGGCTGGAGCAACCGAGAGAGGTAGAGGGCCGTGGCCTCGCCCTCGGCGTTGGGGTTGGTGGCGATCACCACCTCGCCGGGCGCCTCCTGGCCGACCCGGGCGATGAGCTCGCGCACCCGCAGCTGATCGGGGCCGATGCCGTCCATGGGCGAGATCAAGCCGCCCAGGATGTGGTAGCGGCCCCGGTAGACCCCGGTCCGCTCGAGCGCGTAGGTGTCTTTGGGCTCGGCCACCACGCAGAGCGTCTGAGGATCGCGGCGCTCGTCCCGGCAGATGTCGCACGGGTCCTCCTCGGTGATCGTGAAGCAGCGCGAGCAGGCTCGCACGCGGTCCTTGAGCGCCACCAGCGCCTCGGCGAGCGCCACAGCCTCGCTGCGCGGCTGGTTGAGGAGGTGAAAGACCAGGCGCGCCGCCGTCTTGGGGCCGATCGTGGGGAGCTTGGCAAACTCGTTGATGAGGGCCTGGACGGGCCCGGCGACGACGCGATTGCTCAAAAGCTTCCGGGGATCCGCATCCCGCCGGTCACCGCCCCCATCTTCCGGCTGGAGACCTCCTGGGCGTTGTGGATCGCGGCGTTGACCGCGGCAAGCACCGCGTCCTCCAGCGACTCGACGTCCTCCGGGTCGACGGCGGCCTTGTCGATGGTTACTTTCGTGAGTTTCATGTCGGCCG
>JAGWST010000178.1 GCA_028869325.1 bacterium
GCTGGCGCACGAGCCCTTCCGCGAGATGCCGCGCAGGCCGTTGATGGCCGGCAGCTTACGGCTGGTGAGGGTGAGATCGAGGCCCAGAGCGGGTGTCGCCGCATGGAGCCTGAGCGGATGCTCGCCGCGTGCGTACCAATCCAGCGCGTGCACGTCTAGGCCGCCTCGCGCCGCGCCGGCCTGCCCCAACGCCGGGCGCGCCACGCGCTCGCTGAAGCTGAACGTTCCGTTGGTATCGTCGGTCACGGCGAAATGCGCGGGGAAGAGCTCGCCATCGCGCCAGCGCGACTCCCCGGGGCCGGGCGTGGGCGCGCCGGGAGCCAGACCCACACGGAAGATCGTCAGCTCGAAGCCGTAGCGGCGCCCATCCGTGCTCGACAAGTGGCCCGTGTAGTACCACCACTCCGTGTGGTAGGCCGGGTGGCTGCCGTGATCGCGCGGGAAGACAAAGCGGTACGGCGCCCCGGCGCTGCGCCAGCCGGCGGCACAGCACGCCAGCAGCAAGAGCACGGCCAGCAGCGCCCTCACTCTTCACGTACCGCGTCGGCCGTGGCGATGCGCGCGGCCACGTTTGCCGGCACGATCGCGGCCAGCAACGCGACGGCGACCACCGCGACCGCCAGCTCGCCAAACGAGCGCCAAGGAACGCGCAGCTCGATCAGCCAGCCGAAGGTCTGCGCATTGATCACGTAGATCAACAGCAGGCCGAGCGCCATTCCAAGCACGATCCCCGCCGCCGCCGCGCCGACCCCCAGCAGAGCCGCCTCCACCAGCACCATCGTGCGCACCTCGCCCCGCCGCAGCCCCAGATAGCGCAGCAAGCCGATCTCGCGCCGCCGCTCCAACACCAGCGCCGCGAGGGCCGTGGTGACGCCCAGCATCGCGATGGCGAACGATATGGCGTAGAGCGCCGACGTGATCGCGAAGGTGCGGTCGAAGATGCGCAGCACTTGCGCGCGCAGCTCGCGATTGGATTGGATCGACACCTCCGCGGGTGCGATGGCGCGCTCGATGCGCGTACGCAGCCCATCGAGGCCGGCGCCTGGCTCGGCATAGACGGCCACCGAGTTGATGCTGCGGTCGTGCCACCAGCGCCGGTACGTGCCGATGTCCATCACCACAAAGCCTGCGTCGCTCGAGTAGTCGTTATAGAGGCTCAACACCCGAAAGCGGCGCTCGCCCGAGGGCGTGGCCAACGCGATCTCCTCGCCCGGACGCACGCCGAAGCGCACGCTGAACGGGCGGCTCACCACGACCCCGTCGCGGCCGACCAGCTCGCGCTCCAACCGCGCTCGATCGACGCGGCCGATGAACTCCATCTTGGGACGCGCGGAGAGGCTCGAGAAGTTGGTGGCCCCCAGATTGGTGATGCGCCCGCGAAAGACGATCTCGACGCCGCGAAAGACGTCGACCGCCGCGACGCCGCCCACGTGCGCGATGCGTGCGGGCAGCGGCGAGCCGCTCACGGCGTCGAATCCCGCATCGGGGGGACCGGCGGGGGTGATGAAGAGATCGGCCTTCAGCGTTTGATAGGTCCACGCCGCCACCGTACCGCGGAACGACGAGACCAGCGTGCCGATCGCCACGCTCATGCCAAAGGCCACGGCCAGCGCGGCGAGCGCGACGCCGTTGCGGCGCAGCGAGGCTCCCAGGTTGCGCGCCCCCAGCGCGGCCGCGGGCATCCGCCCTACCAGCATCCCCACCAAGCGCGCCAACCCGCCCAGCGCCAACGGCGCGGCCAGCGAGACGCCGAAGACGAAGGCCAGGCCGGCCGCGAATCCTGCCACGGGAACTCCGCCGATCGCCGGGAGCAGCGTGAGCAGCCACCCGATCGCGAGCGAAGCGGCGCCGGCCAGCGCGTAGCCCCGCAGGCGGCGGGGTGAGCGGCGCTCGAAGGCCCCGCCGCGCATCGTGGTAGCCGGCGCGGTCGCGGCGGCCTCCAGCGCCGGCGGAACGGTCGAGAGCGTCGCGGCGGCGACGCCGATCGCGAAGACCACGGCGAAGACGCGCCAGTCGTACGTCACGCCATCGGCGTGCTCGAAGACGTAGAGCGAGCTCACGGTCTGGGTGACGGCCGCTACCGTGTATCGCGCCAGCACGGCGCCCAAGAGCAGCCCCAGCAGCGCGCCGAGCACGCCGACGCAGAATCCCTCGCCGATGAAGGTGGCGAAGATCGCGCGCCGGGAGACGCCCAGCGCGCGCAGCACGCCGACCTCGCCGCGCCGCTGCACGACGGCGATCGCAACGGCGTTGTAGATCAGATAGGTGCCCACCAGCAGCGCTACGTAGGCCAGCGCTGTGAGATTCAACTGGAACGAGCGCAGCAGCGAGGCGATCTCGCCGGTACGCCGTTTGGGCGTCGTCACGCGCGCCGTCGGCGGCAGCCTGCCGCGCAGAGCCGCGCTCACCCGCGCGAGGGCCGACGCGGGATCGACGATGCAATCGATGCGGTCGAGCCGCCCCACCTTGCCGAAGACCTCCTGCGCCGTCGAGATGTCGGTGAAGACGACGTGCGAGTCGACGCCGGGCAGCGGAGGCAGCACGCCGGCAACGATCACCTCGGCTCTTCGCACGCCGACCACGACGCTCCAGTGCGAGCCCTGCCGCAGATGGTAGCGCTCGGCGACGTGCTGGGAGACCATCACGCTGTTGCGGCGGATGAGCGTCGTGAGATCGACGGGCGCAGCGCCGCCGGAGCCGGGATAGGGGCGTAAGACGTCGACGCCGATGACGGGCAGCGGCTCGCCCGAGCGCGGCTGGCCGCGAACGACGCCGGCGAGGATCGTGCCGGTGACGGTCGGCTGCGCGTAGCCGATCTCGGGGATGCGCTCCACCGCCAGCAGCGCGCGCTCGTCGAAGGTCGCGCCGTCGGCCACGATCTGCAGGTTGACCTTGCTGCTCACGACGTTGACGCTGCTCTGGAACGAGCGCACCGCGGTCGCATTCGCCAACTGCACCGCCACCGCGACGCCGACGCCCAACGCCACGGCGACGACCGTCAGCAGCGAGCGCCACGGGTGGTCGCGCACGTAGCCCAGGATCAGCGCCCGCCAGAGCCAGCTTGCCGTCACGCCACGATACGTCCGTCGCGCATCTGCACCACGCGGTCGGCGATGCCCGCGGCCTCGGCGCTGTGCGTCACCATCAGAATGGTCTGTCCTTCGTCGGCGATCTCGCGCAGCAGGCTCAAGACCGCCTCGCCGCTCTGCGAGTCGAGGTTTCCCGTGGGCTCGTCGGCCAGCACGATGGCGGGACGGTGAGAGACGGCGCGCGCGACCGCCGCGCGTTGGAGCTGACCGCCGGAGATCTGCGAGGGATACTTGCGCGCTTGGGCCGCCACTCCCACGCGCTCGAGCAGGTGCCGCACGCGCCGCTCGCGATCCCCCGCCGCCACCCCGGCGAGCACGAGCGGCAGGCCCACGTTCTCCTGAACGGTCATGGTCGGCAGGAAGTTGAAGAACTGGAAGACCGTGCCCACGCACTGGCGGCGCAGCGAGGTCAGCCGCTCGTCGTTCAACGCCGAGGTCGCCTCGCCCACGACCAGGACCTCGCCGCGCGTCGGGAGATCGACGCAGCCGATCAGGTTGAGCAGGGTCGACTTCCCCGAGCCGCTGGCGCCGACCAGCGCTACCAGCTCCCCCTGCGCCACGCGCAGGTCCACGCCGCGCAACGCCTCGACGCGTTCCTCGCCGGAGCCGTAGATCTTCCAGACGCCGTGGCAGGCGATGGGGTGCGGGGACGGCTCCAAGCCTCGACC
>JAGWST010000179.1 GCA_028869325.1 bacterium
CGAAACGCCGCCCCCGCTTACGCGAGAGCGATCTTGGTGATCTTGACTTCGGCGAACGGTTGGCGATGGCCGTTGAGCTTGCGCACACGCTTCTTCGGCTTGTACTTGAAGACCAAGATCTTCGGCGCCTTCGCTTGGCGCAGGACCGTGCCGGTGACCTTGGCGCCGTCCAGGGTTGGCGCGCCCAGCGAGACGCTGGCGCCGTCGGCGGCGAGCACCACGCGATCGAAGGTCACCTCGCCGCCAATCGGGGCATCGACGAGATCGCAGCGGATGATATCGCCCTCCGCGACGCGGAGTTGCTTGCCGCCGGTTTCGATGATCGCGTACATGTTCAACGTGCTCCAAGAACTGGCCAAAACGCCATGCAAGCCCTGACTCTACCACGCCCGGGCCGGAGCAGTCAACGGCGGCCCCCTACGGTGAGGGGGGCTGATACTCGCCCTGCACCGCGGGCGGAGGCGAGACACTCCCCGTCCGCAGGCGCGCCGTCTCTTGAGCAAGCGCCTCGAAGGCGCGCTGGCGCTCGGCGACCGTGGCCTCCAGCTTGCGGATCGCCCAGAATCGGCTGACGTGCTTGGGCAGTGCGGCGAGCCATGTCACGAGGGCCCCCGTCAGCGCGGCCAAGGCGATGACATAGCCCAGCGGGACCGCCGCCTTGCTCCAAAAGACCAGCGTGACCGCCGAGGCCTGCGTCCCCGAGAGGAGGTTGGCCAGGATCACCGTCACCAGGGCCGCCAGCAGCAGCAGAGAGAGGATCGCCATCTCTCCTCATGTACCACGATTGGCTCATGCCGCCTCGTCGGGTGGCTGGCTGCGCGGGCAGGGCCTTTTCGCACCGGGGAGGGGAGTCTGACGCCAACCCCTTTACACAGGGGGGCGGATGCCCTATTATCCTGTGCTGTAGTGGGTGGCCGCGCCTTTCGCGGCATCGCGGCGCAACGCCCGTTCCCGGCAGTTCCGAGTTCCCCCTGGGGGCGCGAGGTTTCCGAGAGCCGGCAGTTGGTTGCGTCGAGAGGCTGGACGTATCATTCGCCATGGGCGAGATGCGTAACAGCGAGCTGGAGGTGGGATTTCCCGACCGAATCCGAGGGGGATAAACGAGAAGTGGAAGAGCTGGGTACGCACATCGTCTGCGAGCTCTCGGGCTGTAACGGCGCGTTGCTCACCGACGTAGAACGTGTCCGCGACATCATGGTCTCCGCCGCACGCGAGGCGAACGCGGAGGTTATGGAGGTGGCCTTCCACCGTTTCATGCCGCAGGGCGTGAGCGGGGTGGTGGTCATCGCGGAGTCGCACCTGTCGATCCATACCTGGCCCGAGACCGGGTACGCCGCCGTCGATATCTATACGTGCGGGACGAATACGGACCCATGGCGGGCGCTGGAGCACGTCGCGAGGTCTTTCGAGGCCGCAACCATGCGGACCACGGAAGTGAAGCGAGGCATTCCGGCGGCGCCGGGCGAGTTCACGCACGTGGTCCGCGATCAGGAGCAGACCCTGGTCGGCGCGGTGAAGTCGGCGTAGAGACCGAAGAGCACCCCTCGGAGGGCTCGTCCTCGAATGGGGACCAACACGGGAATCTCTTGAAGGCGGGCGCCGTGCGGCGCCCGCCTTCAAGCGTCGTCGCGCAAAGGCCGCGGTCGGAGGGGCGTCGTAGCAACGGCCGCGCCCGCTGCACGGGCGTCGAGAGAGCGTCGCCTAAGGAGATGAACGGTGCCCAAGACCGAGCACTGGCAGTGGTACGTCGAGGAGTTCGCCCCTACCGAGCGCCACGCGCACGCCATCGACGAGACGCTTGCCGCCGGGCGTTCGGCCTTTCAGCAGTACGCCATCGTGCGCACGCCCGTCTTCGGGAAGATGCTGGTCCTGGACGGCGATACCCAGAGCTCTCAGGGCGACGAGCGCATCTACCACGAGTCGCTCGTCCACCCGGCGATGGCGGCCGCTGGGGAGGCGCGCCGCGTGCTCATCCTGGGCGGCGGTGAGGGTGCGACCCTGCGCGAGGTGCTGCGCTCCCCGAGCGTGGAGCAGTGCACGATGGTCGACATCGACGGCGAGGTGGTGGAGCTTTGCAAACGCCACCTGCCGGAGTGGGGCGCGGGCGCGTGGGAGGATCCGCGCGCACGAGTGATCGTTGGGGACGCGCTGGACTTCTTGCGGCGCAACGACGGCGGCTACGACGTGGTGATCGGCGACCTGACGGAGCCGCTGCCCGACTCACCCAGCTGGCC
>JAGWST010000013.1 GCA_028869325.1 bacterium
GCCTCCGCGTCGATCCGGCCGCCGAGGTTGTTGCAGCCCAACCCAACGACCGAGACGCGCAACCCCGACGCCCCGAGATTCCGTTGCTCCACCGAGCCTCCCCTCCTCTCTTGCGGCGCATGCCTCTCGTGATGCGCAACCGAGACGCGCCGGGCCATCGGAGCTCAGGCGCGCCCGGCGTACCTCCCTTGGCCGGCCACCCACGCGCAACGGCTGCCGTCTTCCATCACAAACGTCTCGAAGCCATCGACCTCGGGATTGAAATCGGCGTTCTCGGCCTTCGTCAGCGGCCAATTCACCTTGCCGTGCTTGCGCGCCGTTGCGCGCGCCTGGGTGTTGTTGAAGCTCGCCGAACGCGCCACGGCGTTCAACGCGTTCGCTAGTTCGTGTGCTTGCGCCATCGCCACCAGTCTACCACGTTTTCACGTGCGGGCGTCGCGCCGTGCAAGAGATCGACGCCGCAACATCGTAGGCTTGGGTCATGCGCTCTCCCCGCGCCTCCTTCGGCACGATTCTCGGCGCGCTCGTCGCCATTGCGGCGGCGATGGGATTCGGGCGCTTCGCCTACACGCAACTGCTGCCGCCGATGGTGGCGCAGCTGCGCCTCTCCGACTTGGACGCGGCGTGGATGGCCGCCGCCAACTTCGTCGGGTATCTGTTGGGGGCGCTGGCCGGCACCCATCTTTGTGCCCGCCTCAACGAGCGGCGCGTCGCCTTCGGCGGGATGCTCGCATTGGCGCTCACGCTCGCCGCTACACCGCTGCTGGGCCTGGTGCCGTGGCTCGTGACGGCGCGCCTCGTGGCAGGCATCGAGAGCGCGGTCATCTTCGTGGCGATGGGCATTCTGGTCTTCGAGACGATGGCGCGCAGCACGGCGATGATCGCTTTCGGCGGAGTCGGCGCAGGCATCTTTCTCAGCGCGGCATTCCTTGCGCCGCTCGTCGCTCGCGGCCCCTGGCAACGGGGTTGGTATGCGATCGCCCTCGCTGCTCTGCTCGCCGCGCTCACCACGTGGCGCCTGGTTCCGCGCGTGCAGACGCGCGTCGCCGTGGGCATCTCCATCGCGCCGGGCATCGGCCTGCGGCTGGTCGACGCCTCATACTTCTTTCAAGGCATCGGCTATATCGTCTTCGCCACCTTTGCCGTGCTCTATCTCGTCGAGCGCGGCGACTCGCACGCCGTCGCCTCCGCTGCCTGGCTGGCCGTCGGGCTCGGTGCCTGCGTAGGCCCGTGGCTCTCCGGGGTGGTCGCGGCGCGCGTCGGCACTAAGGCCGCGTTGACGCTCTTTCAACTGGTCGAGGCGACCGCCACGATCGTGTTTGCCCTCGCCCCGCCGCTCCTTGCGATCCCCGC
>JAGWST010000180.1 GCA_028869325.1 bacterium
CGATCGCGCTGGCGGCGGCGTGGCTGGGCCATCTGGCCGGCCTCTCGTTCGAGTTCGGCGCGTTTGTGGCCGGCGCCGTCACCTCCGAGGCTGCGGGCGGGCGCATGGTGCAGACGATCGTGGCGCCGTTTCGCGAGCTCTTCGTGATGCTGTTCTTCGTCGCGGTCGGCATGCTCTTCGACGTCGCTGCGGTGGCACGTCATTGGCAGGCGGTGCTGCTGCTGGGTGCCTGCATCGCCACCGTGCGCTTGATCGGATGGGGCGCGCTCGGGAGGGCGATGCGGTGGGGGCGCGGCACGGCGCTCGCCTTCGGTATCGCGATGCTGCCTGTTGGGGAGTTCAATATTGTGCTCGCCAACGCCGCGCATGCGGCGCACCGCCTGGATCAGGGCGAGACGGCGTTGTTCATCGGCGTCGCCTTCGCATCGATCCTGCTGGCAGCGGTTCTGGCGCGCTTCGCCAAGGTGAGCACCGGCGCGCCGGAGAGTCGGGTCGCTGCGGGCGTAGGCTTCCGCGATCCGCCCGCGGTGCTCGTCATCGGATACGGCCGCGTGGGGCGAACGACGGCGGCAATCCTGCGCCAAGCGGGGGTCTCACTGGGCGTAATCGAGATCGAACGCGATCTCGTGCGCTTGGCGCTCGAAGAGGGTGTGCAAGCGATCCACGGTAGCGGAAGTGATCCACGGCTCTTGGACCAGCTGCTCTCCACGCAAACCAAGCTCGTGGTCACCACGATTCCTGATTCGCGCATCAACGCGGCCATCACGCGCCGCGTCTGCGCCTTGACGCAGGCGCGCGTCATCGCCCGTGCCGGCCTCCGGCGCGACGTGGCCGAGATACGGAGCGCGGGCGCTATGCTGGCGCTGGTACCCGAGGCGGAAGGCGCATTGGCCTTTGCCGACGCGGCGTTGGGCGAGCTGGGCGTCGACCACGGCATCATCGGCGAGCTTATTGCGCGCGCACGCGCTGCCCTGCCGCAGCGCGGCTGAGCGCGCTCACACAGCACCCAGATCGAGGCGCATGGAGAGCGTGTCCCACAGGTCGCCGTTGCGGCGGCGGATGGTGTGCCGCTGGCTGCCTGTCTCGACGAAGCCGAACCTACGGTAGAGCTCGCGTGCGGCATGGTTGTGGGGAAAGACTTGCAGATTCAAGTGCGTCAGCCCGCGTTCGCGCGCCCAGGCGATGCAGGCGTCCAGCAGCATCGAGCCGAGGCCGCGGCGGCGCGCAGCGTGGGCAACGCACATACCGATGGTCGCCGAGCGGTCGCCGTCGGGCCATGCCGTCAGTTCGCCGGCGAGCGTGCCATCGGCAGCCGCGACGACCAGGCAGAGATGACTCTCGCGCTCGATAAAGGCGCGAATCTGAAAGGCGAAGCGCCGCCGGTCCAGCGGCGGCTCGGAGGCGATCCAGAGGCGCTCCGCACCTACCGCCTCCAGCAGATCGGCCAGCGCCGGAACGTCTTCCGGTCTCGCCGGGCGGAGTGGGATCGGTTCGCCGGAGAGGGCCATTGCGGCGAGCCTTGGACACCTCGCCGGCTACGCCTGCGGGAGTACGCCGCGTGCTAGCTCGCGAAGCGGACGCCGCCGGCGATCAGCGGGCTGCCGCCGCGACCGGTCAGGTGGCTGCGCAGCTCGTTCTCGACCGCCGGCGCGCTCTCGTAGGCCACCGTGCGCGCGCTCAGGTGCTCGACCGCCGAGACGGGCACGAACGGGTACTCGCGGGCGTCGAGACGAGAGTCGACGGGGTGGCCGTGCCGGACGACGTAGAGGGCGAAGAGCCCGAGGATGGCGAGGGTGATGATCAACATGGCGGCTTTGACGTGCTCCTTCACTGCCATGATATCTCCGGAGACCCGTTAGCAATAGGTGTTGAAGACGACGCTTTGAAATAGTAACGCTAATAGCTAGTGGACGTTGCAGGCCGCTAGCGCGGAGGACCGTACGCCGATGGACGTTCGCTCGTTGGGAGGCCTGAATCTCAGCCACGTAGAGGCCTTCATTCAGGCGGCACAGTTGGGTAGCTTCTCGCGGGCCGCCGAGGCCTTGGATCGCACTCAGGGTGCCGTGAGCCAATCTATCGCGGCGCTGGAGGAGCGTTACGGCGGCCCGCTCTTCGACCGGCTCGGGCGACGGCTGGGGCTCACCACGATCGGCGAGCTGCTGCTGCCGCGAGCGCAGCGCGCCGTGGCCGAGCTGCGCGCCGCCGCGGATGAGGTCCGCGGCCTGCTCAACGCCGAGCGCGACAAGATCTTCATCGGAGCGTTGCCCTCCGTGGCCGGCCGCTTGATGCCGGAGCTCATCAGCGCCTTCGTCCACGACCATCCCGCCGTCGACTTCCTGTTGCTCGAGGGCGAGCGCAGCGACGTCGTCGAGATGCTCAAGCGCGGCGACGCCGACGTCGGCTTCGTGCTGCTTCCCGTTGACGATCCGGAGGTGGATGTGCGGCGCATCTTCACGGAGCCGTATCTCCTGATCGCCCCCCACGGCCATCGCCTGGCGGGGCGGCGTGAGGTCACGTTGAGCGACCTGATCGAGGAGGACCTGGTTGGCTTTGGCGACACCAGCGGATCGTGGTCGGGTATCGTCGAGGCCTTCGAACGCACGACCGGCAAGACGCCGGAGCGGCGCTGGACCACCGACGATCTCTACACGATGGGCGGCTTCGTACGCGCGCGGTTAGGCGTCGCGCTGATTCCGCGCCTCGCGCTGCCGATGGCGGGCGAGCTGGTGGCGATACCGATCGCCGACGCGCCCACGCGGAGCATCGCCTACGCGCTGCCGCGGCGGCGCTACCGCTCGCCGACCCTGCTGGCGTTCGTCGACCACGCGGTCGAGCGACTTTTGAAGCAGGCCTCGCCCGAGTCGATCATCGCCCAATGCGCGAAGTCCGGCGTCACGTACCGCCGGAGTGCGGCGGCGGAGCGGCGTGCCCGCCGCTCGGAGATGGACGCCTAGACTAGCGAGACTAGTGAGTCGCGTGATTCGTCTCGAGCTTGCGGCGGATGCGCTCAAACGTCTGGAGGTTGCCGAACTTCTCGCGAATGATGTAGACCAGTGTCTCGGCCGGGTCCGTCAGCTCGTGGAGAAAGTGCTCCAGCAGTTTGGCTTCGTCGTCTTCAAGCGTGATCGTCTTCATACGGCCCATTCCGTACGGTATCGCCGCCGCCTACTCCTTGACGGGCGCCGCCGCCGGATGCTTCATGTCCCACTCGACCTGGCGGCGAAGCTCGTGCTTCATCTCCGTCTGGGCGATGCCCGGAGCATTGGGGTCTCCGCCCCGCGAGATCAGCGTGACGCTTCGCTTGGTGGCGTGCGTCCCGGGCGTGTAGTCATACGAGACGTCGAACGTTCCGACCACGATCTTGCCCTTCTCGGTCTTGATAATGATCTGCGAGGCGTTGTGCAGCGCGACGAAATCGAAGTCGCCGTTGCCCGAGAAGCGCTTCATCTTCGCGCCGGCGGCCTCGCCCTTGCCGTTGGTGCGCACGAGAACCTCCGCGTGGAGCGGTATGTCGGGAAGCGGCGGCGGGCTCTTCTTCACGAAGGGCGGCAGCGTGGGCGCCGGCGTGGCGGCGACGGAGGGCACGGCCGCCGAAGTCGTAGCCACCATCGTGACGGCCGCCGCGAATGCCGCCGGCAGGGCGGCGGAGAGAACTCGCTCGATCATCATGCTGGCTAACGTACCCGCGCCGTGAATCCTCACCCGGAGGTGCCGTTTTCTCTCCGCCGAAGCGCCTTTCGTTCATGAAATCGCGTCTGGGCGCCCTCCTCGCCGTCCTCGTCTTGGTGCTGAGCGCCGTGCCGGCGCACGCCGCCCGCCCCTTGCTCGACCAGCACCAGTGGGACCGTTACTTCGCGCTCTTCGCGCGCGACCAGTACCTGCCGTCCGAGGCCGTACAAGTGCGCCTGGACACGTACTCCGGCGCGCCCGTGGACCTGGCCGTCTACGCCGTCGATCCCGCCGACGCGCTGATCGCCAACGGCGCCGCTCCGCGCGAACGTCCCGTCGATCTCAGCAAGGTCCAAGCGGTCGCGCGCTGGCGCTTCACGCCTCCCGCGGGTTATCGCTACACGTCGAATACCGTCGACGTCCCGCTGGCGGGGCGCGAGGGCTTCTTCGTAATTGAAGCCCGTCGCGGAGAGGCCGCTCAGCAGGTCTGGCTCAACGTGACATCGGCGGGGCTGCTGGCGAAATCCGGCCCTGGCGGACTCTTCATCTACGCCGCCGATCTGCGCAGCGGCCGCCCGCTCCCGCACATGCGCCTCACCTTCGTCGCGAATGGCCGCTTCGACACGCATTACACGGACGAGGACGGCATCTACCGCTGGACCTCGCGGGCCCATCCGATCTTCGTTCTCGGTGCCTGGGGCAAGGGAGAGCCGTTCCTCTCGCTGCTGCCGCAGGCGCCCGATCCGCGCAGCGTGCTGGTGGTGCGGCTGGATCGAGGAACCGCGCGCGCCGGCGAGAGCGTCGAGGCGGCCGGCTTCGCGCGCGTGCGCAAGGGCGCTGAGCTGATGCCCGCGGGGGGCGAGGTCCAGTTGCGCATCGTCGGCGGCTCGCACGCCGACGCGACGGCGCGTGCGAAGCTGGACGCCGACGGGGCCTTCTCCGCTAGCATCACGCTGCCGGGCAGCATCGCCGCCGGCGAGTACTCGGTGCTCGCAACGGCCGCCGGAGCCTCCGGCAGCGCGCCCTTACACGTGCTGCCGGCGAGCGACGGGATCTCGGTCGCCATCGACGCCCCC
>JAGWST010000181.1 GCA_028869325.1 bacterium
CCGCGCAGCGTGCCGGCATACCGCGCGGCAGCGAGCGTTACGGCCGACGAGACGGCGATCGCCGCGACCGGCAACGCCGCCGCCGAGCTCACGTCTTGGGCGGCAGCGCGCGTGCCGGATTCCCCACCACGCGCTCCCCAGGAGCCACGTCGCGAATCACCACCGAGCCCGCTCCGGTCAGCGCGCCCTCGCCGATCTCGATCGGCGCGACGAGCGAGGAGTTGGTGCCGATGAACGCGTCGTCGCCGATCTTGGTACGGTTCTTGTTCGTGCCGTCGTAGTTGCAGGTGATCGCGCCGGCGCTGAAGTTGACGTTGCTCCCCAGCTCCGCATCTCCGATGTACGCCAGATGGTTGGCCTTGGAACCCTTGCCCAGGCGCGCGTTCTTCAGCTCAACGTAGTCGCCGATGTGGACGCCGTCGGCCAGATCGGCTCCGGGGCGCAGGTGCGCGAACGGCCCCACACGGACGTCGTTGCCGAGCCTCGACTCCGTCAGAACCGAGCGGCCGATCAGGCAGCGCTCGCCGACGCTCGTGTCCAGCAGCTCGCTGTCCGGCCCGATCGAGCTCCCCTCGCCCACCTGGGTGCGTCCGCGCAGCGCCGTGTTGTGCAGGATCGTGACATCGCGCGCCAGCTTGACGCCGGACTCCAGATACGTGGTCTCCGGATCCTCGATCGTCACGCCTTCGCGCAT
Organism: bacterium; assembly: GCA_028869325.1. Lineage (GTDB taxonomy): Bacteria > Vulcanimicrobiota > Vulcanimicrobiia > Vulcanimicrobiales > SCRA01 > SCRA01. The sequence continues at coordinate 695 of JAGWST010000181.1, forward strand.
CCACTGCTCGCAGAGCCGCGCGTTCATGATGCGCCGCGCGGCGGCCAGCTCCACGCGGTCGTTGATGCCCAGCGTGACCCGATAGTCGGCGCAGAGCACCGGCAGCACGGCATGGCCGTCCGCCACCGCCAGCGCGATCACATCGGTGAGATAGTACTCGCCCTGCGCGTTGTGGTTCGAGAGGCGCGGCAGCAGCGCGCGCAGCAGTCCTTCGTCGAAGGCGTAGATGCCCGCGTTCATCTCGTCAAGCGCGAGCTGCTCGGGCGTGGCATCGCGCACCTCGACGATGGCGCGCACGCGGCCGCCGCCATCGCGGACGATGCGCCCGAAGTTGGAGGGCATCGGCATGCGCGCCGTCACCAGCGCGCAGGCGACGCGCGGGCCTCCGCCACCCTGCGGCGCCAGCGCCGCCAGCACACCGCGCAGCAGCTCGCCGGTGATCAACGGCATGTCGCCGGAGCAGACCAGCAACGGGCCCTCACCGGGCGCCAGATCCGCCAGCGCCGCCTGCACGGCGTGCCCCGTGCCCAGCTGCGGCTCTTGGATCACCGTGCGCAGCTTTCGTCCCAGCGTCTTGTCCATGCGTGCGCAAAGCTCGGGTGATGCCACCACCGTCACGTCGTTGAGGCCGGCCGCATCGAGCGCGCGCACCACGTGCGCCAGCATCGGCTCCCCGCATAGCGGGTGAAGCACCTTGGGCAGCGCGCTCTTCATGCGCGTTCCCTTGCCGGCCGCCAGGATCAGTGCGCGCATCAGACCGGCAGCGCCTCGCGGCGCTCCAGGAACTCCGTGATGCGGCGCAGCGAGAGCTTGCGCCCCAGCACCTCCAGCGTCTCGAAGATGCCCGGGCTCACGGCGTGTCCGGTCACCGCGACGCGCAGCGGGTGGATGTAATCGCCGGCCTTGCCGCCCATCTCGTCGCCCAGCGCGCGAATGGCGCCTTCCAAGGCGGCGGCGTCCCATGCCGCGAGGCTCTCCAGGCGCGCATAGACTAGTGCCAGCCGCTCGAAGGCCTCCGGCGTCCCCGCTCGCTTCTTCACCGCCTCGGCATCCGGCGTGATGCTCCCCGTCTCGAAGAAGTAGCGGTTGCTCTCCACCAGCTCCGCGAGCGTCTTGGCGCGCTCGCGCAGCAGCTCGCAGACCCGTGCCACGTGCGCGCGTTCCGTGCGCAGCGCCTGTGCGTCGGGCTGGAGCGAGAGGATGAGACTGGTGCCCTCGACCAGCTCGTCGAGCGGCGCGTGCCGCATGTACTCGCCGTTCATCCACGCCAGCTTGACGGTATCGAACTTGGCGCCGTGCTTTTGAATGCCGTCGACGTCGAAGGCCTCTACCAGCTCGCTGCGCGTCATGCGCTCGCGGTCGTCGCCCGGCGACCAGCCCAGCAAGGCGATGAAGTTGAGCAGCGCCTCGGGCAGGTAGCCCAGGCGCTCGAAATCGCCGACGGCGGTCGCGCCGTCACGCTTGGAGAGCTTCTTGCCCTCCATGTTCAGGATGATCGGGATGTGCGCGTAGATGGGCGGGCTCCAACCGAACGCCGCGTAGAGCAGATTCTGCTTGGGAGTGTTGGCGAGGTGCTCCTCACCGCGGATCACGTGCGTGATCTCCATCAGGTGATCGTCGACGACGGCGGCAAAGTTGTAGAGCGGCTGGAGTCCCGCCATGGTGATGATGAAATCCTCGACCTGACCGGGCGGGAAGACGACGTGGCCGCGCACCAGATCGTCGACGGCATACGCGCGCGATTGATCGACGGCG
>JAGWST010000182.1 GCA_028869325.1 bacterium
AAGGCGGTATGGCGACGGTGCGCGGCGTCGAACGGCGAGATGCGCACCAGGCGATGGACGCCGCGCTCGCTCTCCAGCATGCCGTACGCATCTCTCCCGCGCACGAAGAAAGTGGCGCTCTTGATGCCGGCCTCCTCGGCGGGCATCACGTCGCTGATGTGAACCGCCAAACCACGGTGCTCGGCCCAGCGCGCATACATCCGCAGGAGCATCTCCGCCCAGTCGGCCGCATCGGTTCCACCGGCACCGGAGTTGATCGAGACGATCGCTCCGTGATGGTCGTACTCGCGATCAAAGTTGGCGGCCATCTCCAGCCGCTCCAACTCCTCGGCCGCCGCAGCGACGTCGCGACGCGCCTCCTCGTCGGCGCCGGTTTCATCGCCCATCAGATCGAGCAGCTCCCCGGCCTCGTCCAGCAGGCGCTGCGCGCGGTCGAGCGGCTCGATCTCGCCACGCAGGTCGGCGATCTGCTTCATGACCGTCTGCGCGGCGGCAGCGTCTTGCCAAAAGTCCTCTGCCTGGGCAGAGCGCTCTAGCTCGCGGAGGCGGTCACGATTCTTGACGTAGTCAAAGACGCACCCGTAGCCGCTCCAACTGCGCGTATAGGTGGGTAATCTCGCTCTGGGTGGCCTCGTTCATGGCTGCGCCGATTCGTCGCCCGCCCGCGCCGCCCCCGCGATTTCCAGCCCACCGGCATCCCGGCGGGGGTGAAAGGCATCGCCGGCGTAGAACGAGCCAGACTCCAATGTAACGGGGTCATTCCGCCAAGGACATCATAGAAGGGGCCGCTACTATGCCGAAATCGTCACCCCGCCGCAGCGACGTGCTGGCTTCGTCCGCCGCGCTGCTGGTGGCCGGGCTGCTGCCCGCCCGTGCGCGGGGCGCCACGGCCATCCGCCTGGGGATGATCCCCGACGCCGGCGCGACCCAGGTCTCCGTGGACCAGAAGCGCCCCCTGCGCGACTACCTGGCGCAGAAGATCGGTCGAGCCGTCGACCTGATCGTTCCGACCAACTACAACGCGACCGTCGAGGCGCTCGGCAACGGCTCGCTCGATTTCGCGTACTTGGGGGGCCTCACGTACGTCCAGGCCCATGCCCGCTACGCCGTCGTTCCGCTCGTCCAGCGCGAGAGGGATCGCCACTTCCACTCTCTCTTCATCACGCAGAGCGCCGCGCCGATCCACGCGCTGCGCGATCTCAAAGGCAAGAGCTTCGCCTTCGGCGACACGAACTCGACCAGCGGCCACCTGATGCCGTACTACTACATGGAAAAAGGCGGAATCGATCCCGAGCGGAACATCAAGTATCGATTCACGGGCAACCATCCCGCGACGGCCAAGGCCGTCCAAGCTGGGATCGTCGATGCGGGCGCGCTCGATCAGAGCGTCTTCCAGGCGATGGTCGACGCGGGGCAGATCGACAAGAGCAAGGTACGCGTCTTCTACACGACGCCGCCGTTCGTGGACTACGTCTGGGCCGCACGCAAAGACTTGGGCGCGCGCGAGCGTACAGCCCTGGCCGAGGCGTTCTTGGCACTCAGGGAGCCGGCCGACGCAAAAGTGCTGGAGATCCTGCGCGGCAAAGCGTTCGTGCGCGCCGATGACGCCGAGTACGATACCCTGCGTGGCGTAGCGCGCAAGCTGAATATGATGTAGCCGTGCTGGAGATAGAGGCGCTCACCGTTCGCTATCCAAACCAGCCGAAACCCGCCTTGGAGGGCGTCTCCATGCGCGTCGAGGGCGGGGAGCGCGTCGCGCTGGTGGGCCCTAGCGGCGGCGGCAAGACCACGCTCTTCCGGGCGATCAACGGGAGCGTGCCGTCCGCCGCCGGCGCTATCGTGGTGGGCGAGACGCTCGTCGCGCAGGCGCACGGCGCCGCGCTGCGCGCGCTGCGGCGCCGCATCGCCGTGATCGCCCAGATGCACGATCTGGTCGATCGCCTCGCCGTCTACCAGAACGTGATGGCCGGGGCGCTGGGGCGCTGGAGCTCGCTGCACGCACTGCGCTTTCTGATCCATCCCAACCGCAGAGAGCTTGGCGAGGCGCACGCGGCGCTGGAGCGGGTGGGGATCGCCGAGAAGCTGCGCAGCCGAACCTCCGATCTCTCGGGCGGCCAGCAGCAGCGCGTGGCGATTGCGCGCGCGCTGGTCCAGCGCCCCTCCGTGCTGCTGGCCGACGAGCCGGTGGCCTCGCTCGACCCCGTACTCAGCGAGCAGATCCTCCAGCTGCTCTGCGAGCTCGCGCGTGAGCGCGGCTTGGCCCTGCTCTGCTCGCTCCACCAGCCCCAGCTCGCGATGCGCTACTTCGATCGCGTGATCGGTCTGCAGCACGGCCGCGTCGTCTTCGATCGCCCCGTCGCGCAGCTGGAGGCGGGCACGCTGGTCTTCGCCTCTTAAGAAGGCGCCGGATGTCGCTGCACGGCCTGCTGGTCGCTTGGAACACGATCCGCTCGTTCTTCCCACCCGACCTCTCGCCGTCGTACCTCTCCTACGTCTGGCTACCCGTCGTGCAGACGATCGGCATGGCCTCGGCGGGCATGGTGATCGCGCTCTGCCTCGGCATCCCGCTCGCGATCTTCGTCGGGACGCGCGCCCCGGGCTGGCGCGTGGTCGTGACGCTGCTCTCCGCGCTGCGCGCGATCCCCGATCTCACGCTCGCGATCCTCGCCGTGGTAATCGTGGGCCTCGGCCCCCCGGCCGGCATGGCCGCGCTGGCCGCCTTCTACACGGCGATGGTCGGCAAGGTCTTCGCCGAGCTCTTCCTGGCCGCGCCGCCGGCGCCGCTGGGCTCCCTGCGCGCCACCGGCGCCTCGCGCCTCTCGGTCGCCCTCTTCGGCTTGATCCCGCTGACGCTCCCAGATCTCCTCACCTTCGGCGCATACTCGTTCGAGTGCGCTCTGCGCGCCTCCGTCATCGTGGGCGCCGTCGGCGGCGGGGGCATCGGCACGGAGCTGGTCGGCGCGATCAACGGGCTCGACTACCCGCGCGCCACGACGCTGATCGTCGTTCTAGCGCTGCTGGTCGCCGCGATCGACACCGCCGGCTGGTTCATGCGCAAGCACCCGCGTATCGCGCTGGTGCTCTTTCCCATCGGCATCGCGACCATGATCCTCAATCCGCCGCAGATCTTTGTGGTCCGCCATGCGCTGGTGACGTTCGCGGCGATGTTTCCGCCGCTGCTGCCCGCGCAGTCGCTGGCGCGGCTGCCCGCGCTGATCTGGCAGACTCTGGAGATCGCGCTCGGCGGCACGGCGCTGGCGGTCGCGGTCGCGATTCCGTTGGCGCTCGGCTCCGCACGCAACGTCGTGCACGCGGGCCTCGTCGCGGTGCTGCGGCGCTTCCTCGACGTCGCCCGCGCCGTCCCCGAGATCGTCTGGGGGTTGATCCTGGTCGTGACGGCCGGCATCGGTCCGCTGGCGGGCGCGCTGGCACTGGGGATCCACTCGGCGGGCGTGCTGGGCAAACTCTTCGCCGAGGCCTTCGAGAACGTCGATCGCGCGCCGGTCGAGGCGCTGGCCGCCACCGGCGCCGGGCGCCTGCCCATGGTTGCCTTCGGCATCATCCCGCTGGCGATGGGACCGCTGGCAATCCATACGATGTTTCGTCTGGAGTGGAACGTGCGCGCCGCGACGGTGGTGGGGATGATCGGCGCCGGGGGCATCGGCGAGGCGCTCTACAATGCGCAGCAGCACATGCAGTACCAGCAGATGATGGCGTACGTGGCGGTGACCTGGCTGCTGGTGATTCTGGCCGACGCGGTGGGTGAGCGGGTCCGGAACCGGCTGGGCTGGAAGTATGTGACCGAATGACAACGGCAAAGCGAATCCGCCTGACCTCGTATAGCTCCTGCGCCGGTTGAGCCAGTAAAGTCGGCTCCGCCGACCTCGCGCACGTGCTGCGCGGCCTCCCCCCGATCTCCGATCCCAATGTGCTGGTGAGCACGGCCACGTTCGACGATGCCGGCGTCTACCGCATCAACGACGAGGTGGCCATCGTGCAGACGGTGGACTTCTTCACGCCCGTCGTCGACGATCCGTTCACGTTCGGCCGCATCGCCGCCGCCAACGCGCTCTCCGACGTCTATGCCATGGGCGGCCGCCCGGTGACCGCGCTCAACATCGCCGCGTTCCCGGTCGGGGAGCTGCCGGACGAGGTGCTGGCAGATATCCTGCGCGGAGGCGCCGACGCCTGCGTCGAGGCCGGGGTGAGCATCCTGGGCGGCCACACGGTAAAGGATAACGAGCCGAAGTTCGGCATGGCGGTGACGGGGCTGATCCACCCGCGGCGCATCCTCCGCAACAGCGCGGCGCGCGTGGGTGACGTGCTGCTGTTGACCAAGCCGCTCGGCACCGGCGTCTACTCCACCGCCCTCAAGCACGAGAGCATCGACGAGGCGGCGATGGCCGAGGCGGTACGCTGGATGTCGCTCCTCAATGCCCGCGCAGCCCAGGCGGCCGTCGAGGCCGGCGCGCACGCCTGTACCGACATCACGGGTTACGGTTTTCTTGGGCACGCGCGCGAGATGGCCGCCGGAAGCGGCGTGGGCTTGGAGGTCGTCTCCGGCGCGATTCCGCTGATGGAGCGTACGCTCGAGCTCATCGAGGCCGGAGAGGTGCCCGGCGGCACGCGGGACAACGCGCGCCTGCACCAAGAGTTCACGCGCTTCGAGCCGGCGGTCACGCCGGCGATGCAGCTCGCGCTCTCCGATGCGCAGACATCGGGGGGCCTGTTGATCGCCATCGCTCCGGAGCGCGCGATCGATCTCGTCGAGGGCCTCGAGCGCCGCGAGCAGCTCGCGCGTATCGTCGGCACGGTGGTCGAGGGCGACGGCGACATCGCCGTGCTGGCCCACGGCTGAGCCGGGCGCCGAGCCGCCCGCTTGAGCGAGCTCCGCAACGAGATCGCCTGGTCGTGGTCGCGTGACAAGACCCTGCGGCGCTGCGCGCGCCAATACTACTGGCACTACTACGGCACGTGGGGCAGCTGGTGGGATGACGCCCCGGCGGAGGTCAAGCATGCCGCGCGTCTGAAGCGGCTCACCAACTTCGACCTGCTCGTCGGTGACGCCATCCACAAGGCGATCGCGCGTGCGCTGCTCCACCGTCCCGCCCAGCCCTGCTTCATGCCTGAGGACGCCATCGCCGAGGATGCGCAACGCCTCTTCGAGATCGCCGGCCAACAGGCGGAGCTGGCCGACGCGTACTACGGCGTGCCCGGCCTCCCCGAGCGGCGTGCGCTCGCCGAGGCCAAGCTCGCGCACTGCCTCGAGGGGCTCCGGGCATGCACCTGGGCCAAGCGTCTCTTTCGCGTACCGCGCTCGCGCCTGCGCTGGCTCGACGACGCCGCCGCCCCGTTCGAGGCGCGTATGGTCAACACGGAGGGCGGCTACACCCTCTTCGGCGCCCCCGACGTCGCCGTCGAGGACCGGGAGGGTCGCCTGCACGTCATCGACTGGAAGACCGGGAAGCGCGACGACTCGGACCGCCTCCAGCTGACCGCCTACGCGCTCTTTCTCGCCCTGAAGTTGAATCTCAACCTCGACCGCATCCACGGGCACCTGGTCTACCTGCTCGACCCACCGGGGCGACAAGTCGAGAGCGCGGGCGTGCTCGAGGACGTTGCACCCGTTCTGGGAATGATCACCGACCTCTACGCCGACGTGCGTTCCCGGCTCAGCGACGTCGAGCGCAATATCGCCGGTGACATCGAGCGCTTCGAGATGACGGAACACTTCGGCATCTGCGCGCGTTGTAACTTTCGCGAGCTGTGTGGGCGCAGCGCGAGCGAACCGTCGGCTACAGACCAATAGTCCGCACGAGTTCACTAGGCGAAACAGCGGCGCCAGATCCGCAGCAGGGGGAGATCGTGCGCGCCTGGCGTGAATACTCCGCTGTCGACCACAAGCCTACTTCCTGTCGTCATCTTCGTATTTCGACCACTTCCACGTGGCAAGGAGACAGAGTATGCCGAGTGATTCCATCTCCCGTCGAGATTTTGTCAAAGGCGCCGGCCTCGGTGCCGCCGCCCTCAGCGCGGGTTTTCCTGCATTCATTCCAAGCATCGGCGAGGCCGCCGATAGCCTCAAGATCGGCCAGATCGAGGAGCTCACGGGTGTCTATGCCGCCGTTGCGCAAAACGAGAAGCGCGGCGCCGCATTGGCCGCGGAGTGGTGGAACAAGAAGGGCGGCGTCATGGGCCGCAAAGTCGAAGTCATCGTCGAAGACAACCAGAACAATCCGGGCGTCAGCGTCGAGAAGGCCCGCAAGCTCGTGAACCAGGACAAGGTCGCCGCGATCATGGGGACACTCAACAGCGCGGCCGCACTGGCAACCAGCAACGCCTGCAACGAGATGGGCGTCTTCTACATCGACTCCGGCGGCCACACGGACCTCATCACCGGCCAGCACTGCCATTGGAACACGTTCCAGACCTGTCACACCACCTGGCAGTTGACGCACGCTACCGGCTTCTCCATCGCCAAGCTCTTCGGCAAGAAGTGGTATCTCATCACGCCGGACTACGCCTTCGGCCATTCGTTGGCCAAGGGCTACGCGGACGTCGCCAAACGCATCGGCGGAACGATCATCGAGAACGACCTCACGCCGCTGGGCACCAGCGACTTCAGCCCGTATCTCACCAAGATCGCCGCCAAGAAGCCCGACTGCGTCCTGGTGCTCGTCGCAGGCGGGGACTGGGTCAACTGCCTCAAGCAAGCCGGCCAGTACGGCGTGCTCAAGAGTTTCCCGGTCGCTGGGCCCTACGCCGAGCTGGAGTCTGTCTGGGCCGTTCCGCCTGAAGTGCGCGTCGGCTACTGGGGCACGGAGTGGTACTACAAGGGCGACGACGTGCTCGGCAAGGGCAACACGCTGGCCCAGCAGTTCGTCAGCGAGTACCACAAGCTCTACAACGAGCCGCCCACGCCGCGCAGCTGCTTCGGCTTCACGGCGATGGACCGCATGCTGTGGACGATCAACGAGACCAAGTCCACCGATGCCGTCAAGTGCGCGAAGGCGCTCGCCGGTGCCAAGTTCCACGGACTCTGGGAGGGCAGCTCGGAGTACCGCACGGTCGACCACGCGCTGCAATGGCCGGTGTGGTTCGGGAAGCTCAATCCCCACGGCACGCCGGGCGACCCGCGCGACGTCTTCCACATCCTCGACCGGCAGGAGGCCGCGGGGACGGCCCTCTCGCCCGCCGACGCGGCGAAGGTCTGCAACCTCAAATGGCCCGCGTAGGGCGCGAGCCAGCGCTCCGGTAGAGCTCATGGCGGCGCGGTCTCATCCGAGATCGCGCCGCCTGCGTTATCAGAGGACGATGGAGCACCCTCACCCCTCGCCGGCACGCGTCTACCGGCACCCGCTGGTGGTTCGCGCCACCCACTGGATCATGGCGCTCTCGATGCTGGTCTTGGTGATGAGCGGACTGCAGATCTTCAATGCGCATCCGGCACTCTACGCCTCGGACGCATCGACGTTCGGCCATCCGCTCCTCGCACTTCCCAAGGCGCCATGGTGGCTGACGCTGCCAGCCTATCAGGACCTCGCGGACGGCCGCCGCTGGCACATCTTCTTTGCCTGGGTCTTCGGGCTCTGCGCGCTGCTCTACGCACGCTGGGCGTGGCAGCTCGTTCCCAATCGCGCCGACCTCAGCCGTATCCTGCCCTCGCTGAAGGAGCACTTGACGCCGTGGCGCCTGCGCGCGGAGCGGCGCGCCAACCCATTACAGAAGAGCGCCTACTTTGCGGTGGTCTTTAGCGTGGCGCCGCTGGCGATCGTCTCTGGCCTGGCACTCTCCCCCGCTATCGACGCCTGGGCGCCCTGGCTGCCCGCACTGTTTGGTGGGCGCCAATTCGCACGCGCATGGCACTTCGCGGCGATGCTGGGGCTGCTGGGATTCATCGCGGGGCACCTGGCGATGATCGCGCTTACCGGGCCGCTCAATCAACTGCGCTCGATGATCACCGGCTGGCTCGACGTCGGAGGAGCGCCGTAAGATGAGACGCGGGGGGTTTCTGGCGTTCGCCGCCGCCGGCATGCTGGCGGGTTGCGGCCGCCTCGGCGACACGCTGACCGAGAGCCCGCTGATTCACCGCATCCTCGCCGCCCCGGAGCGCTTGGATCTCGCGCTGCTCGGCGCCGGCCAGCCGCTGGCACGCGAGTACACCGCGCGCGACCTCTCACCGGTCTTTCGACGCAACGGCTTCGATCCGCCATCGGATGAGCGCTACGTGCACTGGAGCCGCTCCGGGTGGCTGGGCTATCGTCTCTTCGTGCGCGGCTTGGTGGAACGGCCGCAATCGTTCTCGCTATACGAGCTGCGCAACCGATTCGCGCGCCGCGATCAGATCACGCGGCACGACTGCGTCGAGGGCTGGAGCGTGATCGGCAAGTGGAGCGGCCCGCGGTTGGGCGACGTGCTCTCGGTCTGCCGGCCAACCCCGCGCGCAAAGTTCGTGGTCTTTCACTGCATGGACGACGACAATCAAGGCACGCGCTACTACGAGTCGCTCGACCTGCGCCAGGCGTACCATCCGCAGGCGCTGCTGGCCTACGCGCTCAACGATCAGCCGGTTCCCGTGGAGAACGGCGCGCCGATTCGTCTCAAGGTTCCGACGCAGCTCGGTTACAAGAGCGCAAAGTACGTCCAGGCGATCGAGCTGGTGCCGAGCCTTGGAGGCGCGTACGGCAACGGCGGTTACTGGGAGGATCAGGGTTACGAGTGGTACGCCGGAGTGTAGCAGGTCACGGAAATAGCTGCTAGAGACCAGAAGAGCGAGCGGCCGATGCGAGCAGGCCCCTACATCTTGCGGACGCGCGCGCGAGTTGGCTAAGATTGCGGCGGGAGTACGCCTCGCCGGAGAGGGGGGCAACCGGCATGTACTTCGAGCAATACTACTTGGCGTGTCTGTCTCACGCATCGTATATGATCGGCTCGGCGGGAATCGCGGCCGTCGTCGATCCACAGCGTGACGTGGGGCTCTACCTCGAAGACGCCGCCAGGAACGGGTTGCGTATCGCATACGTCGTCGAGACGCACCTGCATGCCGATTTCGTCTCGGGGCACCGCGAGCTGGCCGCTCTGACGGGCGCCTCCATCTACGTCGGCGCGCAGGCGCAGGCGAGTTTCGCGCACGTGCCGGTACGCGATGGAACGACGATCGAGTTCGGTTCGTGCCGCATTCAGTTGATCGAGACGCCGGGCCATACGCTCGACAGCATCTGCGTCCTCGTCACGGACTTGGAGCGCTCCCCGGAGCCGTTCGCCGTGCTGACCGGCGA
>JAGWST010000183.1 GCA_028869325.1 bacterium
AAGACGGAAGCGCTGCTGCCGTTCAGCGAACAGGTCCCGCGCGAGAACTACCGGATCAACGATCGCATTCGCGCCTACGTACTCGACGTGCGCAAGACGAACAAGGGCCCCCAGATCATCCTCTCGCGCGCGGCCGAGGGCTTGGTGCAGCGCTTGATGGAGTTCGAGGTGCCGGAGATCGAGGACGGCATCGTCGAGATCATGGCGATCGCGCGCGAGGCCGGCAGCCGGACCAAGGTGGCCGTGCACTCCAACCGCGCCGAGGTCGATCCGCTTGGGGCCTGCCTCGGGCCGAAGTCGATTCGCATCGCCAACGTCTCGGACGAGCTGCGCGGCGAGAAGGTCGACGTGATCCGCTGGTCGCCCGATCCGGCGACGTTCATCCAGAACGCGCTCTCGCCGGCTAAGGTCATCAACGTCGAGCTCTACGAGGACGACGGCACGGCGCTGGTCATCGTTCCCGACTACCAGCTCTCCTTGGCGATCGGCCGCGAGGGTCAGAACGTTCGGCTGGCGGCACGACTCACGGGATGGCGCATGGAGATCGCGGCGGAGGCCGAGGCGAACGAGACCCGCCAGCGCTACTTCGAGGAGCGCGAGCAGCAGATGGCCGAGGCGGGAATGGTCTACGGCGAGCCCGTCGAGGAGATCGCCGCCGCCGAAGGAGAGCCGAGCGAGGTTGCAACGGGTAAGGCCGCCGAAGAAGAGGGGGCCGCCGCGGCACAATCCCAGCTCGATCTGGAACTCATCCGTAAGCTCCAGGAGTTCAAGCGTGAGACCTTCGACCATCTGCGGCGCGCAGAGGGGACCGAAGAGGCTGAGACGCACTGAGCCCGGCGTGCCGGCGGTTCCGACGCGAACCTGCGTCGGCTGCCGGCGCCGGTTCCCACAGCCCAGGCTGCTGCGATTCGTGCGCAACGCCGGCGGGTGGGAGGCAGACTCGCGCCGCCGTGCGCCTGGGCGTGGCGTCTATCTGTGCTCCGCAGTATGCGGGGTGCGCGTGGCGAAGAACAAGAGGTATCCAGGACTGTCGGCTGCTGCCGAGAGGGACGCAGATGAACTAAGAGGACGTGACGCGGCCGTTGCCGCGGAGGACATACGCGAGAGAGATGGCGACCGGTAAATTGCGAATCTTCGAGCTGGCCAAAGAGCTGCAGATTTCATCCAAAGACCTGATGGCGCTCTTTGGGAAGCTTGGCATCGATGTCAAGAACCATATGAGCGTGGTTGACGACCACATCGCCGACCTGGTGCGTGGCGTTCTGCTGGGGAAGGCAAACCTTGCGGCGCCGGCGGCTCCGAAGGCCGCCGCTCCGGCCGCGCCTCCCAGGCCGGTCGCGCAGGCCCCCGCACCGCCCCCCGCCGCGGCGCCCAAGAAGCCCTCGCTTCCCCCGCGCCCGCGCTTGGACTTCACGGCGGACGCCGGCGTCCCGACGCTCAAGCCCGTCCCGGCGGGCCGCCGCCTCGTCGCCGAGATGC
>JAGWST010000184.1 GCA_028869325.1 bacterium
CCTCGCTGAGCGCGGCAAGCGGCGCCGCCGAGATGCGGCCGTCCACGCGTGCCATCGGGGGGATGCCCGCACCCAAGTGGAGGTCCGAGGCACGCATGCGCAGCATCAAACGGAGCAGCTCTCGGAGGCGCAGCTCCCCGATCTCCACTCCCGCACTCATCATGCGGGTATCTCTTCAAACTCGCGCAGCTCGAAGACCGCGGTGCGTGCGCTGGAGGCGCCGCCTGCCTGGACCAGACGCTGCGCTACCACGCAGCGTAACGAGGAGCGGAGGACGTGCCCATCCACGCCAAGATCGCGCAGGCGGACCACGGCGCCGTCGGCATCGTTGACGTGCAGCGTTGCGAGAACCAGGTGGCCCGTCAAGGCAGCGGTCGCGGCGAGCGTGGCGGTCTCACCGTCGCGTATCTCTCCGATCACCAGTACATCCGGATCTTGTCGCAAGAGGGCGCGCAACGCCACGCCGAAGGAGACCCCGGCACGCGAGTGCACCTGCACCTGCGTGATCTCCGGCAATCGCCGCTCGACGGGATCCTCAACGCTCGTGATGTTCCGGTGCTGCGGTTGCAGGAGCGGAATCGAGGCGTAGAGCGTCGTGGTCTTGCCGCTGCCCGTCGGCCCGGCCAGGAGTATCAAGCCGTGCGGCACGCGCAGAGCCGCCTGGTAGCGCTCGCGCACCGCACCCGACATCCCCAGCTCCGCCAGCGTCCGGTGGCCGCCGTCGGGGTCGAAGAGCCGTATCGCGATCTTCTCGCCCCATACCGACGGCAGCGTCGCGATGCGCATCTCCACCTCGCGGCCGCCGCGCGAGAGGGCGGTACGCCCGTCTTGCGGGAGCCTGCGCTCGCCAAGATCCAGCTCGCCGATCAGCTTCACTCGAGCGCACAAGGCCGCGAAGAGCTCGGCGGGCAGCGCCGTATGCTCGCGGAGAATGCCGTCGATGCGGAGGCGGATACGCCCGCCCTCGCGCTGCGGCTCCAGATGCACGTCGCTCGCGCCCAACGCCGTCGCGCGGTCGATGAGCGCATCGAGTGCCTCGATGGTCGAGCCCCGTGCGGGGTCCGGCCTCACGTCGGTCGCCGCGAGCCGGCGATCCATGCTGGGGGAAGCGATGGCTGCGATGGGAACACCCGCCTTCCAACGCAAAGGGATAGTCCACAAAAGCCGTTCGAGCGATTGCTTGGACGGCATGGTACATTACGGCGATTTGCGCCGTCAAGAGAGTGAGCCCCATCACGTGCGTCAAGAATACGTAAAGGCGACCGCCCCGTAGCAACCCCCGAAATAGACTCGTTCGCATTCGCCGCGGCGAGGTCTCAGGCGATGCACACATGGGCAATCAGCGAGGGTCGATCTCATCCCGGCATCGCACACACATCAGCGCGTCGCGCAGGGCCGGGTCGGCACGAAAGGAGTCTATGGCCACTTGGCGCGGCGGCCCGCCACGGCGTCTCGCGGCGAGAGGCCCGGTGTAACCGATCGCCGCCGGCGCGTGTTCCCGCCGCATGACGCACGAGTCACCGGGAGCCGCCGTCCCCAAGCCGCAGACGATGGGCTCCACCGAGTGGGTCCTGCTGCTGGTCCTCGCGGGGCTCTGGGGCGGAACGTTCTACTTCTATAAACTGCTGGGCGAGGAGCTGCCCTCGTTCACGGTGGTGCTGGGGCGCGTCGGCATTGCCGCGCTCGCGCTGCTGGCCATCGTCTACTTGAGCGGGCAGCGCATGCCTCTCGCGCCGCGGGCTTGGAGCGCCTTCCTGGTCATGGGGCTGCTGAACAACATCGTGCCGTTCAGCTTGATCGTCTGGGGTGAGACGCGCATCGCCAGCGGCGTGGCCGCCATCCTCAACGCCACCACGCCGCTCTTCACGGTGCTGCTGGCGCACCTCTTCACACGCGACGAGCGGCTCAGCGGGCGCAAGGTCGCGGGTGCCCTCTTCGGGCTCTGCGGCGTGGTCGTCCTCATCGGCCCCAGCGCAACGCACGGCCTGCAGTTGCAGAGCGTGGCGCAGTTGGCCGTGCTAGTGGCCGCACTATCGTACGGCTTCGCCGGCATCTACGGGCGGCGCTTTGCGGGGCAGCCGCCGCTGATAACGGCCGCCGGTCAGGTCAGCGCATCGGCGCTCGTGATGATCCCGCTGACGCTGCTGGTCGACCGGCCCTGGACGCTGGCGGCGCCCTCCGCAGGCGGCTGGGCCGCGTTGATCGCGCTGGCACTCCCCTGCACCGCCGTGGCCTTCGTGCTCTACTTCCGCATTCTCGCCGCGGCCGGTGCAGTCAATCTGCTGCTGGTTACCCTTCTGGTCCCCATCGGCGCGCTGCTGCTCGGCGCCGCCTTTCTCGGCGAGCCGCTTACGCACGGGGGTCTGCTGGGCATGCTGCTCATCTTCATCGGCCTGGCCGCCATCGATGGCCGCATCATGGCCTATCTCGGCGGGCTACGGCGGATCCCGCGCCAGGCCGAGTGAACCCGCGCTAGTACGCGAAGAGCCAGCCGAGATTGAGCGTGTTCGTCGGGCGCGGCTGTTGACGAAGAACTTCCTCGATCGTGAAGCGCGCCCGCCGGTATGGACGGAAGACCAGCGCCACCGTGGTCGAGCGCATGAAGCCGTCTCCCGCGCCGCTTAGGCCGTCGTAGCGCGCGACGCCGATCAGCCGCGGGCTGAAGGCCCACTCTTCTTGCACATAGCCGCCGCTGGATGCGACCTCCGTGCCCAGACCGTCGGCGCTGGTGTCGTTGCCCGTCTGCAGCAACAGAGAGGCGCGCGACTTTCCAACGATGCTGCTGAGGGCCCAGCCGGTGCGCCAGAAGCGGTCGCCGATCGGCCCGAGCGGGCGTGTCCCCTCGTAGCGATAGCCAGAGACCGAGAGCGCGTGGCTGCCCAGCCGCAGCGTTGCCATGCGGTCCGTGCCCTGGGTGGGAAGGCCCGATTGCGGATCGTGCCCTTTGAGCGCCATCAGCTGGAGCTCGCCGCCGCGCGCGGCCACCCCGATCTCGATCCCCATACCGTCGTTGAAGAGATTGAAGGGATTGGCGCCGACGGTTTGATCGAAGACCGCGTAGTGGTTTGCGGTGGGGCGAAACGTCTCCGGATCGTTAGGGAGCGGGAGCGTGAACTGACCGAGCTGTGCGTGCAGCCAGAGGCCGCGCGCCCCGCGGGAGCTCCACGCGCTCTGCGGATCGCTGTCGTACGCCACCCACGCGTCGCGCGTCTTCCCCGGCACCCCGCCGTCGGCGAGGTACTGCTCCAGGTGGTAGCTCAACGAGCGGCCCAGCGGCCCCGCACTCAACAGCTCCACCTCATCGGCCAGCGCCTTGGGCAGCCCGCCAGGGTCTGGCTCACTCGTATAGGCCAGGTTGACCTTCACGGTGACCGGGAATGCATCGTGCGTCTCGACCTTGCCCGGCCAGCGATAGCCCGCGGCCTTGAACCGCTCGCCGAAGGCGTTGAGCCGCGGCACCACGCTGTGGCAGGTCTGGCACGATACGCCGTAACGGTGCGCAAAGAGCGGGTATGCCGCGGCGGGCGAGGCGCCCCAGGTCCAAGCGCCCACCAGCAGTGCGGCGAGAGCGACCGCCGAGCGTCTCGCCCA
>JAGWST010000185.1 GCA_028869325.1 bacterium
CTCGAGTACGATGCGAACGCCATAGAAGTCGCGCAGTTCCCTGACGGAAAGACCAGCGACTACTGCACCCTTATGCGGCCGTGTGACGACGAGCCCGTTCTCTTCCAAACGCTGGATCGCTTCGCGAACCGGCATGGTGCTCGTTCCGAGGCTCGCCGCGAGTTGGCGAATGCGTAGCGGCGTCCCGGGAGCCAGCGTGCCGTCCAATATCCAGCGGCGCATCGCTTCATATACTTGATCGCCGAGCGTGATCCGTTGCAGCTCGAGATTCAACATGGGCAAGCCCTGCAACGGCCCCCTGTCCGTGCTCATCTACTGCGCACCCCCTGAGATCGTGATCCTCAGATTTCCGTAATCGTCGGCGGCGGCCGTGGTCGAAGGCGGTAGGAACGTCGTTGCATCGACCTGATAGATGATCGCCGGGCCTTCCACTCGATCGCCCGGCGCCAGCGACGCGCGGTTAAGCGTCGTCGCAGGTAGAAAGCCCGAGCCACGCACGTAGACCTCTCGCTGTTGTCTCGAGGTGACCTCGCTTCGAGTTTGCACGCTAGCCGACGGGCGCTCCAGCCTTATCCTCGCCGCAACGCGGAACGTCACAAGCTCGCAGACCTCGCCGACGCTCGCAAAGCCATACATGCGCATATGCTGATCATGGAATCGAGCGATCATCTGTTGGACGGGCGCTGACACCGTGGGGTCCGAGGAGACAGCAATCGTGACCTCATACGCCTGACCGCAATACCGAATATCGCAGTAACGCTCAAAGACCACGATTTTGCCTCTGAGCGCTTCGTCGGCGTCGATTTCGGCTTGTGCCTGGTGCTCCAATGTCTCGAACGTCTCGGTCACTGTCTTCACGGCGTCTAGGTCGTCGCTCCGATGGACTTCGCTGCACGCGAAATCGAGGCGCACGTCGGAACTGAGGACGCCCAGCGCCGAAAGCGTGCCGGGATGTGGCGGAACGATGACCTCTTTCACTGATAGCTTTTGCGCGAGCTCGACGGCGTGGAGCGCTCCCGCACCCCCGAAGGCAACGAGCGCAAAATCTCGTGGATCGTCTCCATGCTTGCGCAAAGCGACGCGTACGGCCGCTTCCATGGCGGCATTGGCAACTTCCACGATGCCAACCGCCGCTTCCTCGATCGACAGGCTTAAGGGTCCAGCAACGTGATTCTCGACAGCTGCCCTGGCAACCTCGGCTTGGAGCCGTAAGCTCCCCGCCAGCGGTGCATCTTCCGACAGCCTTCCCAACAGCAACTGACAATCCGTGATCGTAGGCCGATCGCCTCCACGCGCATAACAGGCGGGCCCGGGTAGCGACCCAGCGCTCTCCGGGCCGACGCGCAAGGAACCGGCAGCGTCTACGTAGGCGATCGATCCCCCGCCAGCGCCGATCGAGTCGATGTCGATGCTCGGCAGACGCACGACCATCTCACCTATCGAGAGCTCGTTCGTGTAGCGTGGCTCGCCTCCAACGATCACCGCGATATCTGTCGACGTGCCGCCCATGTCGAGGCCGATCAGGTTTCCATTGCCGATCCGCCGAGCGAGGTCACAGCAAGCGACGACGCCGGCGACAGGGCCGGAGAGCGCCAGCGCCACCGGACGGCGGCGCGCTGCGGACGTCGAGAGAGCGCCGCCGTTGGATTGCGTAATGTAGATGTTTGCATTCGGACTTGCGTCGTGAATCTCTGAGACGAGCGTGGTGACGTACCGATCGATGAGTGGGATGAGCGCGGCGTTGAGGGCAGTCGTCGACGAGCGTTCGTACTCACGAATCTCTCGCGATAACTCGGCGGATCCACAGACGACGCCCGGCCAGGTTTCTCGCAGCATCTCCGAAAGCTCTTCCTCGTGGCGAGGATTGCGGTAGGAGTGCAGAAAGACGATAGCGGTCGCCTCTACCCCGCTTTCCTTCAGGGCCGTGACGAGTCCGGATACCTGTCGGCGGTCAAGCGGCTCTACTTCTTCTCCATGCGCATTCATCCGCTCTCGCACCTCCAGACGCAGCTTGCGCGGCACGAGCGGCGGCACCGCCTTCATGAAGGGATCGTAGAGGTCGGTGCGCCAATGCCGACCGATCTCTAGAACATCGGCGAACCCTTCCGTCGTCACCAGTGCCGTTCTCGCGAGCTTGCGCTCGATGATCGCGTTGGTGACAACGGTTGTCCCGTGGAGGAGTAGGCCTACATCGTCCGGAGCAGCGCCGACCGAGGCGAGCATCTTCAGTGCGTTGAGCACCGCCGCACCGGGATCGGTCTTCGACGAGGGGACCTTGAGGTGATGGGTGCTGCCATCCGATTCACGAATCGCCACGACGTCCGTGAACGTACCGCCGATGTCGATGCCGGCAACCCAACCCCCACCACTCACTTGACCTTCTCCATTTCAACGAAGATGCCGGCCTCTCGAAGCGCCTGAGCCCCTATCTTCCCAGATAGGAGGTCTTCCGCGACGAGCTCGCGCGGGCGCTCAGCGGGCGTGCCAAGACCGCCTCCGCCTTGCGTGAGAATGACGACTCGGTCACCGCTTCGCAGCGGGTAATTGATGAGCTTGCCTGGCAACTCTTTAACGGCGCCGTCGCGCTCGACCAGAATCTTCGCCGGCGCACCAGGCGATCCGCCGAGCACGCCGGGTACCGGAAACTTCACGCGATCGAACTGCGCGGAAAGCTCGCAGTCACGCAACACCACGAACGACCGCTCCGCTCCGAGACCGCCTCTGAATTTTCCGAGTCCTGCGGAGTCTTCACGCAAGCCGTAGCGGACCATGCGCAACGGGAACTCGCTCTCTACCATTTCGATCGGCGTGTTGGCCAAGTTGTGGATTCCGGCGGAGAGACAGTCCGGGCCATCAGCGCCTTGCCGTGCGCCCCATCCGCCGACTTCGATCTCGAAGAGCAACTTCTGACGGCCCGCATCATCCCGAGTGGACAAAACGTACACGTTGGAGTTCCCGTAGTACGGCGCAACCGCGCGTTCCGGAACGGCCTGACCGATGGCCGCCATGACGGCGCATGCAATGCGATGCGAGAACACCATGCGGCCCACAACTGGTGCCGGCGGGAGCGGATTGACGACCGATCCCTCCGGCGCGATGACCTTGATGGGACGATAGGCGCCGTAGTTTGGCGAGATACCGGGATCGAGACTCGCCGTCACCGCGTAATAGACCGCCGACTCGGTGGAAGACACAGGGCAGTTGATCGGCCCACGAACCTGCGGCGAAGTTCCCTCGAAATCGACCTCGAGCGTATCGCCGCGCCGCTCGACGCGAACTCGCAATCTGAGCGGCTCGTCATCGAGGCCATCGCCGTCGATGATGTCCTCCGCGAAGAACGGAGCTTCGGGGAGCTCAAGGAGCGCCGCGCGCATGCGGCGATCCGAGGCATCGATCAGCTGCTGTACAGTCCCGAGGAAGACATCGGTTCCATACCGCTTCACCAGACGCGTCACCTCCCCGACGCCAATGGAGAGCGCTGCGATTTGGGCATCCAAATCGCCCATCGTCTTCTCCGGCACGCGGATGTTGACCGCGAAAACTTTGAAGAAGAGCTCGTTTCGTTTGCCGCCATCGATGATGCGGACAGGCGGAATCCTAAAGCCTTCTTGATAAATCTCTGTGGCGTCGGCGGCATAGCTGCCGCGCCCTCTGCCGCCGACGTCGAGATGGTGACCCAGTGTGCCGGCGATGGCGATGCATTGCCCTTCCCAGAAGACGGGCGCGAACGTCTGGATGTCCGGAAGGTGTTGGCCTCCGGAGTACGGATCGTTGGTCGAGAAGATATCGCCCGCTACCCACTGCTCCACCGGATAGACCCGCAAAATGGCCTCCAGCGCCCGCGACATCGAGTTAAGATGGATTGGGATCCGTGTCGACTGGGCGATGATGCCGCCCCGAGGGTCGAAGATGGCAGTCGAATAGTCGAGCATCTCGCGAATGACTTGTGAGCGCGCCGCCCGGCGTATCGACGTCGCCATCTGTTCGGCTGCAGCTACAAGCCCGTGACGCAGGGCCTCAAGGGTCACAGGGTTGCATCTGTGTGTGATGAGTGAGTTTCGTGTTGGTGCCAGGCTCATCCTAGATCCGTCCACCTCCGGCGGGCGTCAAGGCGAAACGTCTGTCGAAGAGCGTCGCCTCTTCTGAGCGTGGGGAGATCCGCTGGCAAGCATCAGTAGTGGTCTGTCCGTGTAGAAAGTCGACACACCGACCGAAGAACGCGGGCCTCATGCCGAGTGAGCTACCTTTCTGCGGCACCGTTGGAGCCTTTGTTAACCTGAGATCTTGCTTGCACATGGAATTTGTATTATACTATCACTGATCTGTGATCTCGTCCAGCGTACGGAGGTTATCCCATGACAGGCTCCTCTATCCCCAGAGCCACGTTCATCAGAGAGGCCAGCCTCGGCGCCGCGGCCGTCTCGCTTGGATTTCCCGCTTTTATTCCTAGTCGGGGCGAAGCTGCCGAGACCCTCAAG
>JAGWST010000186.1 GCA_028869325.1 bacterium
AAATTCACCCAGGACGCGGTCGGCATCCCGCAGGGAAGCATCCGGGCGACGGTGCTGATCGAGACCATCCTCGCCGCCTTCGAGATGGAGGAGATCCTCTATGAGCTTCGCGACCACTCCGGCGGCCTCAACGCGGGCCGCTGGGACTACACCTTCAGCATCATCAAGAAGTTCCGCAACCGCGCCGACTTCGTCTTCCCGGATCGCAACTCGGTGACGATGACCGTTCCGTTCATGCGCGCCTACACGGAGCTGCTGGTGAAGACGTGCCACCGGCGCGGAGCCCCCGCGCTGGGTGGTATGGCGGCCTTCATTCCCAGCCGCAGGGACGCCGAGATCAATGCCAAGGCGTTGGCCAAGGTGCGCGACGACAAGCAGCGCGAGTCCGGCGACGGCTTCGACGGCTCTTGGGTGGCACACCCCGATCTCGTCGGGGTCTGCACCGAGGTCTTCGACACGGCGCTCGGCGCCCAGCCCAACCAGATCGGCCGCCTGCGCGAGGAGGTCCACGTCAGCGCGCAGCAGCTGCTCGACATCAAGAGCGCCGGGGGTGCGGTGACCGAAGAGGGCCTGCGCAACAACGTCAGCGTCGGCCTGCAGTACATCGAGTCCTGGCTGCGCGGTACCGGCGCGGCGGCGATCTACAACCTGATGGAGGACGTGGCGACGGCCGAGATATCGCGCTCGCAGATCTGGCAGTGGGTGCGCAACGAAGTACGCCTCGCCACGGGTCCGCTGGTCGACGCCGCACTGGTCCGCAAGACGATCGACCAGGAGCTTGCCAAGCTTCGCGCGGAGATCGGCGAGGAGGCCTGGGGCGAGCGGAGATTCGCCGACGCGCGTCGCGTCTTCGAGCAGGCCGCGCTGGCCGGCGACTTCGTGGAGTTTCTCACGTTGCCGGCGTATCGAGAGCTACCGTAACGGCGCCCATCTCCACGCGTCGGCGTGCGCGGCTAGAGCGCTCGGAGTTGT
This sequence comes from bacterium, assembly GCA_028869325.1. Taxonomy (GTDB): domain Bacteria; phylum Vulcanimicrobiota; class Vulcanimicrobiia; order Vulcanimicrobiales; family SCRA01; genus SCRA01. Next base: position 973 of record JAGWST010000186.1, read on the forward strand.
GCGATCGCGTCCCGATACTCATGCACGCGCTGCGTCAGCTCGTGATCCAGCGTCGCCACGATCTCCGGCAACTCGCGCAGGACGCTGGTAGCGGCGCTGGGCGAGATGCCGCAGAGCATTTCGCGCGTCCCGTCGCGCTTAACTGCGACCAGCGTCGATGCCGGGAAGAGCGCGACGCCCTCGCGCACCACCATGCCATGCGGCTGGCCGTTCGAGCCGGCCTCGCGAACGCCGCGGATCGCATAGCGCGGCCCGGCATAGAGGCGAAACTCGAATGGGCTGCGCACGGCCGCCGTGATGCCGCGGGCCAAGATCAAGCTGTCGTTGACCACCTGCCCGGCATCCACCGAGCGCGCGTACGGCGAGCGCGCCGAGGCCAGGCGCAGGAGCGCCGGGCTAAGCGTCGAGGGCTCGGCGGGCCAGAGCGTCGCGCGCTGCTGCTCGCGCTCGATCTCGTGAAAGAGCACCTTGCGCCGCAACTCGATTGACGCATAGGCGAAGCTCTTCCGGTGCGCTTTGATCGCCTCGTCGAACTCGCGGCGCGCCTCTTCGAGCCGGTTCGCCGCCGGCATGATGCGCTGGACGAAGAGAAAGAGGATCGATCGATCGCCCGTCGGCGCCTGTTGTCCCTGCGTCGCTATCCGGCTCATGGACAAGGTATCGGCCTACCCCCGGGTTGGAGGAGCCTACGCGGGCAGATGCGATCTTGGTCACGGCGGCGGGGTCTCAGGCCGGCGGCTCTCCACAGCCCCTTCGCCTGGGTTAAGTACAGATAAACTTCTATCCACACGACTGAGACTTCAGTGTGTGGAAAATGTGGAGAACCCCGGCGTGCGGGCGCCACACCAGCGGGCGATACCGTTTACCAAGACGCGGTGCTCGACCGCGTGGAGCCGCTCCAACGCGGCTGCCTGGCTCTCGCCCGGTTCCAGCCGCACCGCCTCGCGCGCGAGGACGGGACCTCGGTCGACCTGCGGCGTGACGACATGGCAGGTGGCACCGGTCCAGGCGACGCCGGCCTCGATCGCCTCGCGCAGGGCGTTGGCGCCCCGGAAGGCGGGTATCTCGGAGCCGTCGGGGAGGGTAACGAGGTCCTCCTGCGGGTCCTCCGGCAGATAGGCCGGGTGGATGTTGATGACGCCTTCGAAGGCCCCGATGAACGACGCCGGGAGTACGTGCATCCAGCCCAAGAGCAGCACGAGCTGGGCTCCGCTGGCGCATACCGCGCGGAGCAGGCGCTCGTCGTAGGCGGCGCGCAACTCCCCGCCGGCTCGATTCCAGATCTCGGCTCCTACCCGGCGGATGCCGGCCCGCCGAGCCCGCTCCAGACCGAAGGCTCCAGCGCGATTGGAGAGCACCAGCCGCAGGTCCAACGGGAGGAGCCTCGCCGCGACGGCGTCGATCACGGCCTGCAGGTTCGTCCCCGAGCCGCTGATCAGCGCGGCCGCCGGGAGCGGCGCCCCGGCTCTCACGCTCCGGCTCGCGGCTCGACGACCACCGCGGGCTCGCCGGCGCGGCGAGCCTCGATGCGCCCGACGATCGCGGCGCCGGGTAAGACGCTCGCCGCCGCGCGAGCGCCGGCCTCGGCTTGCGCGGCCGGCACCACGAGCGTGAAGCCCACCCCCATGTTGAGCGTGCGGTAACGCTCCTCGTGCGAGAGGCATGCGCGCTCCGCGACCTCGGCGATGATCGGCGGCACCTGCCAGCTGCGCGCGTCGAAGACGGCCTTGACCCCCTCGCGCAGCGTGCGTGGAACGTTCTCCAGCAACCCTCCCCCGGTGATGTGCGCCATCGCCTTGACGTGAGCCGCGCGCTGCGTCGCTCGCACCGGATCGATGAACGACGGATGGATCGACAACAGGCGATCGCCCAGCGTTGCACCGTCGAACGGCCGCGAGAACTCCGCCGCGGGGATCAGCGTGCGCGCCAAGGAGTAGCCGTTCGTCTGCAACCCGTTGGACGGCAGACCGATGATCGCATCACCCGGCTCCACGCTCTCCACGCGCGGCAGGTCGCTGCGGCGCACCGTTCCCACGATCGTGCCTGCCAGATCGAAGTGCCCCGGCGCGTAGAGGCCCGGCATCTCCGCCGTCTCGCCGCCCAGCAAAGCGACGTTGTTGAGCCGGCACGCCTCGTGCACGCCGGCGACCACCTGGCCCGCCATCTCGGGATCGAGCGTGCCGACGGCAAGGTAGTCCAAGAAGAAGAGCGGGGTCGCGTTGGTGACGAGGATATCGTTCACGCAATGATTGACGAGATCCTGACCGACGGTATCGAAGCGGCCCAGCGCGGCCGCGACGAGGATCTTCGTGCCGACGCCGTCGGCTGAGCCGACGAGAACGTTCTCCGCGTCGGGGGTTGGATACGAGAAGAGGCCCGCGAAACCGCCGAGGGCATCGAGCTGGTTTGCGTGGCGCCAGCCGGCCGTCCGTGCGCGGTAGAGCGCGACCGCCGCGTTGCCGGCTGCGATGTCGACGCCCGCCCGCGCGTAGGCATCGCCGCCCGCCCGCTCGCGTCCTTGAAGCTCCTCGTTCACGCTCTCCCCTGTCCAACCGTTGCGCGCCGTAAAGTCCGGCAGGTACGGGCTTCGTGCCTGCCCAACCCCCGAGTCGGCCACAGCATTCACCGTGGACGAGCCGCGCGCCTCGCGAGCCTTTTTCCGGCCGCGGGTATCTGCTCACGCCGCGTTGCCCGCTGATCGGTGAGACGACGCCACGCAGGCCCGGGTTGCCCGCGCAGCGCCGCCGAAGATTTCATCACTGAGGACGTCGAGATCGACAAGAGGATCGGCATGCAGGTTGGAGTTCACACCGGCGACCTACGCTCGCTGACGGCGGATGCGCTGGTCGTACCGGTCTACACAGGCGGCGAGGTCGATCCGGCGACCAAGGCCGTCGATGCCCTGCTCGACGGCGCGATCGCGCGCGCGGTGGGCAGCGGAGAGGTCACGGGCACGACCTACGAGCGCACGATCTTCCACGTTCCGCGCAGCGCCGGCGCCGGATTCACTCCTCGCGCCGTGCTCGCCGTCGGCCTGGGCGCGATGAAGGATCTCGACGCCGTCACCGTCGGCCGCTACGCCGGCGCGGCCGTACGCTACCTGGGCAAGCGCAAGTACGACTCGATCGCCGTGGCCCTTCCGGCGGCTGCCTCCAAGACGAGCAAGAACGCCAAGCCGAACGCCGGCCACGCCGCGCAGCGCATCGCGGAGATCGCGCTGACGGCCACGTTCGACACCACGACGCACCGCAGTAAGGCGCCCGACGACAGGGTGGTCACCACCCGCGTGGTGCTCTACGCGCCGGGCGGCGACGCGCAGGCGCTCTCGCAGGCGCTGGCACGCGGGCGCGTGATCGGCGACGGCGTCAACCTGGCTCGGATCCTCGCCAATGCGCCGCCGGCGGAGCTGACCCCCGAGGCCATGGCCGGCAGCGCGCGCACCGTGGCCAAGCAGGTTGGTCTTGGGTTCGACGTGCTGGAGCCCAAGCAGATGGAGCAGCTT
>JAGWST010000187.1 GCA_028869325.1 bacterium
GCTGCTCTCGTGGCGCTGGGTTTTCTTTATCAACGTTCCAATCGCCATGGCCGCGTTGGTGCTGGTGCCGAGGCTCGTCCCCGAGAGCGCATCGACGCAGCAGCGGCACCTAGACGTGCTCGGCGCCCTCTTGGCCACCGGCGGCCTTTCGCTGAGCGCATTGGGAATGCTAGAGAGAGCCAACCATGCGTGGAGCGAGCCATGGACGTGGCTCCCGCTGGCCGCGGGCGCGTTGCTGATCGCGCTCTTCTTGCGGATGGAGGGCCACATCGAACAGCCGCTCGTACCGCTAGCGTTCTTCCGATCAACTCGAAGATCGATCGGGAATCTGGCTCTCGCCACCTTCAGTGCTGCTCTGGCCGTGCTCTTCTTCAGTGTGCCGCTCTTTTTACAACAGGTTCTGCACTACTCGCCCCTGCTGACGGGCCTTGCCTTTCTCCCCGTGGGTCCAACCTTCGCACTGGCGGCTGCCTGGAGCCCGAATATGGTTCGCCGTCTCGGCTTTGACCCGGCGTTCGACCAGGCGGTCGTTCCGGCGTTGCAGCTCGTCGTGCACGAGCAGGCCGATGAATTCGAGCTGCCCGAGCTTCTCAGTTCGCGCTTGCTGCGATCGCAGCGAAAGGGCGTCGGCCGCTTGACGGCATCGTACGAGCCGGTGTAGCCGTGGTGCTCGACGAGGTCTTGGTAAATTGCCGTGGCGTTGCGGCGCTTAGCGAGTTCGGCCTCGATGAGGGCGCGAAACGGCTCGGCGCTGCTGCGCGTCGCTGCTGCCGAGTCGGTGGGCACCTCCGCCTCGAGGTGCGATTTTGGGTCGGTGGGTACTTCGCCCTGGGTGGTACATTTTGCGGGCAGCAGCCCGGCTTTGCGCCGAATCGTCGCCCGGTGTTGGCCGCCCTCGCGGGAGATGCACCGTTCACTCCATCCCAGGCGCAGCAGGCTTAGAATCGTTTCTCGCTCGGTCACGCTCAGCTTGTTCACGGTATCGCCTATGCAACGACGCCGTCCTGTATGCCCGAGCTGGGCCAGCTTAGGTGGTACCTTTTTAAGTGCCCACCGACCCCTGGTACATTTTCAAGTGCCCGCAGGCGGTACATTTTGCCCGTCCGCCAAGACCTGGAATCCCGAAGGGAGCAGGGCGCCGGGACCTTTCCCTTGACACGCTCTAGATTTCGAGCGTATACTTTCCTTCAATTTAGTGAAGAAAATGTCCTAGCTCGGTTTAATTTTTCATTAAATTGAAGTGATCGAGCTATGCCAGCAAGTCCGGGAGATTGGTTGAGGCCACATGCTTAAACAAGAAGAGGGAACCTCGAGCGTAGCACTTGGACGGATTGTCCAAGAGGCCCGGCGGGCGCGTGCACTCTCAGTCGAGCAACTGGCAGAGCGCGCAGACGTGAGCAGCGGCTTGATTAGCCAGCTCGAACGCGGCCTAGCCAATCCATCATTCCGTACTTTACAGAAGCTCGCTGCTGCGTTGGATCTATCGCTGAGCACCCTATTTCAGGCGCCGGACGATCTCGGCGAGCGCGTGAGCGGTGCGAAGCCGCAGTTACAGACTTCGCACTGCGGCATGGTCGTTCGCGCCAACGAGCGCAAGAAGCTCGTACTCCCACGAGAAGGGATTGCCCACGAGCTCTTGACGCCCGATCTCAATCGGCAACTCGAAGTCATTCGTTCCGTTCTTCCACTCGAGTACGACAACATGCACGTTCCATTCGTTCATGAGGGAGAAGAATGCGTTCATCTACTGAACGGCAGCCTCGAGGTGCATGTCGGCGGCGAGGCGTTCACGCTCGAAACAGGTGACTCGATTACCTATGACCCGAGTCAGCCCCACTGGTGGCGGAACATTGGACGAGTGAACGCGGAGATCATTGCGGCGGTTACTCCACCATCTTTCTGAGCTCAGCAAATCAATCGGCATCTCATACCGGATTGACATTTGGAACTGGTTGCGACGGGCATCGTTCCGATGCTAGAGGGGGAGTCGAATCACATGCAAAGCGCGGCTATTGTGAGTGCGGCGGTCGCCATTGTTCTCGCCGCGACGACCACAACGTCGTTGGGGGCGCAGAGCGTCACGGTTGGAGTGGTTGGGCCGCTCACAGGGGATTTCGCGGTTGTGGGCATCAGTCAGGTCAACGGCGCCAAGCTCAAGGTCGCGCAGTTGGCGAAGACCGACCTCGGCGTCAATATTCATCTCGTTCCCGAGGACGATGCCTCCAAATGCGATCAGTCGGTCAACGCGACGACAAAGCTCGTCGAACAGGAACGCGCCGATGCGATCCTTGGCGCAGGGAACAGCCCCTGTGCGCTGGCGATGGTGCCGATCACGGCCCGCGATGAGGTGCCGCAATTCACGGTCGGCATCGGAGCTGCAATCACCCAGCAAGGCTCAAAGTACGTCTTCCGCGTGGCGCCGTCGGCGGCGGTACAGACGCAGGCGCTCGCCAATTTCGCAGTTGGGAAGCTTCATCTCAAGAAAATCGCCATCCTATATACCAACGATGAGTATGGCAAGAGCGCGGGAGAGGCGATGCGCGCAGCGCTGAAGGCCAAAGGACTCGAGCCGTCGGTCTTCGAGGCATGGACGATCGGCGACAAAGACTTCTCGGGGCAGCTCAGCAAGGTGAAATCCTCCGGAGCTGACGCCTTGTTCGCGACGGGATCGGTCGCCGATGCCGCGCTTATCGCGCGGCAAGCGCGACAGATGGGACTCACCGTGCGGCTCCTCGGCGACACAGGAACGGCGAACGACACCTACATCAAGCTCGGCGGCTCGGCGGTCGAGGGCGCGGTGGTAGCCTTCCCGTTCGATCCGAGGAGTAACGAGCCGGCCGTCCGTGACTTCGTGCGAACGTATCAAGCCACGTACGGACGCCTTCCTAACTCGTGGGATGCTGAAATGTACGATGCCGTTGGCATGATCCACGCTGCCGTCAAACACACCGGGAAGACCGACGGCAAGTCGATCCGAGACTACATCGCGTCGCTTAGGCGATCGAGCGGCTATCGGGGCGTTATGGGCGATATTTACTTCGACGCGAACGGCGACGCCCAGTTTGCGCTGAACATGGCGCGGATCAAAAACGGGCAGTTCGTCGACATCGGGCGCTGAGAGCTCTCCGCGATGCACGACGCCATACAAGTGGTGGTAGACGCGGCAGCGATTGGTTGCGTCTACAGCCTCATCGCCATTGGCTTCACGATGATGCTGCGTGCGAGCGATCTCATCAACTTCGCGCAGGGCGAGATGGTGATGCTCGGCGCCTATATCGGCTTTACCATTGCGACGCTTGCCCCGCTACCATACCCGGCCATCTTTCTGCTTACCGCAGCGGCGCTCTTCGGAGTCGGGCTCGTCATGGATCGCACGATCGTCCGGCCCATTCTGAAGCGCGGGTCGCCGGTCCTGAACCTCATCATCGCTACGGTTGGAATTTCCGTCGCTCTGCGCGCGATCGCGATCATCTTGTGGGGCGGCTATCCGCTACGCATGCCGAACGCTAGGCTCTTCGGACCCGTGCACGTTGCCGGGGTAACACTGGCGTCAGAGAGCCTACTCGTCATCTTCTTCGGTGTCGCAACAATGGCGGCACTGCAATGGTTCTTCCAGCGCACGATCAGCGGAATCGCGTGGCGTGCGGTGGCGATGGACGCCGAGACTGCGCGGCTCATGGGTGTCTCGACCGATCGCACGACCGCTTTGACATTCGGAATCGCATCGGCCCTCGGCGGCGCTGCCGGCGTGCTGCTTGCGCCGCTCTACAATATCTCGGTTGGCTTAGGCGGAATTGCGATCAAGAGCTTTGCGGCCTCGGCAATCGGCGGGTTTACTCTTGGCGGCTCGATGCTCGGCGGGATTGCCCTTGGGCTGCTTGAGACGCTCACGACGCGCTACCTCTCCTCCGCATACAAGGACGTCGTCAGCTACGGCCTGCTCATCGTGATCTTACTGCTCTTCTATAGAGCCAAGGCGCCTGCAGGACGGAGCGCCGCACAACGGGCGACGCGCGCAGTCGGCATGAGAGCGGGGATTGCATTCGCGCCCCTGAGTCGGTACCGGAACATCTTGTTCGCGCTAGCACTCGGTGCGTTCGTCGCTGTTCCACACCTGGTCAGCGGCACGTATACGCTGCGCATCATCAATGAGGCCCTGATCATGGCGATCGCCGCGATCGGACTGCAGGTCATCATCGGATATACGGGGCAGCTCTCACTCGGCCATGCCGCCTTCATGGCTATCGGGGCGTACACATCGGTCCTGCTAGTCCGCGTGGGGGTGCCTTGGCCCGTGACTGTGCTCGCTGCGGTGCTTGCGAGCGCAGCACTCTCTAGGATCGTTGCGCCGATCCTGCGGCTCTCCGGTCACTATCTCGCGATCGGGACCCTCGCATTGGGACAGATTGTGGTGATGTTGCTCATCAACCTTTCGTGGATTACCAACGGTGCATATGGTATCTCGAACATTCCAGCCCCGCGCTTTGGGGGGCTTGTGATCGATACGCAGGCGCGCTATTTCTATCTGCTCGTCATTGTCTTCATTGCTCTGTATATCGCGCTCTCTCGGTTGCTAAGCAGCCGCTTTGGACGCGCGCTCGTGGCGTTGCGGGAGAACGAGCTCGCCGCGGTCTGCGCCGGAGTCGACAGCCTAGGATACCGAACGAAGGCGTTCGTGATCGGTTGCGCCTGCGCCGGAGTCGCCGGGGCGGTTTACGGGCCGTTCGTCAGCCTAATCAACCCCGATGCGTTCACTCTCGATCTCTCGATCAGCTTCCTCATCATGGTCGTGCTTGGCGGACTAGGGAGTCTACCGGGAGCAGTCCTTGGCGCAATCATCGTGACGCTCGTTCCGGAGTATTTTCGTGCGCTCGGAGCGTGGCGCTTGGTGCTCTACGGAGGAGCTATCATCTCGTTCATGGTGCTTCTCCCAGGCGGGGTGCTGGATCTCATTCGCCTTCCGGCATTTGCCTTCAGGTCTTGGCGCAGACTCGTTGCCAGCAGGAATGCATCGGCGCAGTCTGCCGTCCGCGATCGCGCCGATGTCGGTTCGTGAGGTTAAATCCATGTCTCGCTCGGAGGAAAACTTGCCGTTGCTGGAAGCCTGCCGCCTCACGAAACGATTCGGTGGTCTCGTCGCTGTAAATGAAGTGAGTCTCGAGATTGCACGCGGCGAGATCCGTGGACTCATCGGTCCGAACGGATCTGGAAAGAGCACGCTCATCAACACGTTGAGCGGGGTCTACCGTTCCGACGCCGGGAGCATCGTCTTGAGCAGCGCCGAGATCTCAGGATGGCCTGCGCATCGTATCGCGAGCGCCGGGATCGCTCGGACGTTTCAGGAGATCCAACTCTTCGCCGACATGACCGTCCTTGAGAACGCGATCGTAGGAGGTCACCGTTTGGGCCGAGCCGAGGAGAAGCAGATTCGCGCCCGTGCGCAAGCAGCGCTTGCGTTCGTGGGTATCGAGCGCTGGCAAGACGAGCTCGCGCGCAACCTCCCGTATGGGCACCAGCGCCTGCTAGAGATAGCTCGCGCGCTCGTCGCTGAGCCGGAGCTGCTCCTGCTCGATGAGCCCGCCGCGGGCCTCAACGCGGCTGAGACGGAGGCGTTGATGGAGCTCATCATGCGGATCCATGCCCAGACTACGGCGGTCCTCCTCGTTGAGCACAACATGCGTTTAGTGATGAACGTCTGCCACATCATCGCGGTGCTCGACTACGGGCGAAAGATCGCGGACGGATCACCCCAAGAGATTCAGCACGATCCCGCGGTCATAGAAGCATATCTCGGGACGAAGTCGGTGGAGAGGAGCGCGGGTGCTGAGCGTCACTGAGCTTCGTGTCGGGTACGGCCAAAGCGAAGTCGTACACAGCATTTCCTTCATCGTGCCTCGTGACAGCATCGTTGCAATCGTTGGAGCTAACGGCGCTGGAAAAACGACGACTCTCAAGGCTATCTCGGGGCTCAATCGCTCCATCGGCGGCGCGATCACGTTCGAGGGTGAGCAAATCGATGGCCTCAGTGCCGAACGCATCGTCCGGCGCGGGATCGCGCACGTGCCAGAGGGGCGGCGCATCTTTCCGCAGCTCACTGTGCGCGAGAACCTCTTGATCGGAGGTTACACGGTGGGAAACCGCGGGCTGATCCAGCGGCGGATCGATGACGTCCTCGAAGTGTTTCCAATTCTGCGCGAGCGCTATGAGCAGCTCGGCTCCACGCTCTCGGGTGGCGAACAGCAGATGCTCGCGCTGGCCCGTAGTCTGATTGCGGCGCCGCGGCTGCTCTTGCTGGATGAGCCGACGATGGGGCTCGCACCGATGATGGCCGAGCGTGTAGCGAACTATGTCTTGGAGCTGCGCACGTCTGGCGTAACTGTGCTACTCATCGAGCAGAACGCCAGTATCGCGCTCGACATCTCAGACTATGCTTACGTGTTGGAGACCGGACGCATCGTTCTCGAGGGGCGCTCGGACGTACTACGCAACGATGACCGCATCCGGCAGACCTATCTCGGAATTTAACAATCCTCGAGCCGGAAGAGAGAGAGACAGATGACCGTTACGCAGCAATACGAAGAGGAGCTGACGAAACGGGCGCGCGCATTGCATCGGGACGCGATCGTCATAGATGCGCTCGACGTGAGCCTCATGAACCGCGAGCACTTGGAGCACATGCTGGAAGGGGGCGTGACGGCGGCCAACGTGACTGTGACGATCGAGCATGGTTTTCACAAAACGGTCGACCTCGTGCATGACTTCCAGCGCGTCTTCGCCGAGAATGCGGACATCATTCGGCCGGTCCGATCGGTGGCTGACATTCGCGCCGCGAAGGCGGAGGGCCGGGTCGGCATCATCCATGGAACCCAGAACGCTACGCCCATCGAGGGCGACATCCGCCTCGTCAAGCCACTGCACCTCCTCGGAATCCGGATCATTCAGCTCGCCTACATGACGGGAAATCTCCTTGGCGACGGGTGCCTCGAGCCGCGAAATGCGGGCCTCACCGTCTTCGGACGCAGAGTAGTACACGAGCTCAACCGCCGTGGGATTCTGATCGACCTCTCGCACTGCGGGGAGCGGACGACGCTCGAGGCGATCGAGGAGTCGGAGCAGCCGGTCGCCTTCACCCACGCCTGCGCGCGCAGTCGCTGTACGCACCCGCGCAACAAGAGCGATGAAGCGATGAAGGCACTGGCAGCTCGCGGCGGCGTCATGGGGATCACCTCGCTCGCCGCGTTCGTCGCCGACGACTGGCGCGACGCGAACCTCACGACGTACCTCGATCAGGTCGAATATGCGGTCCAGCTCATGGGGATCGATCACGTCGGACTCGGGATGGATTTCGTGGAGTTCCTGCCGGCGTCGTTCCTCGTTCCGGCGCGATGGGGCGGCGTACACGTCCCGACCGGGCTCAGCGGCCTCACAGAGTTCCCGATTCCCTATTCCCGCGATGTCGACGATTCGAGGAAGCTGCCGAACGTCACGGCCGGGCTGCTCGAGCGTGGGTATTCTGAGGCCGACGTGCGCAAGGTGCTCGGCGACAATTTCCTGCGTTTGCTCGAGCGCGTCTGGTCTATTAGCGACAGCGCCGACGCGGAGTAGTTGGTATATGCTTGCAACAGACCGCCTTACGGCGGACGCGTTTGCGACGCGCGTGCGGGAGGAGCTCGAGCGGTGCGCGGTTGGGCGGGACCACCCCGTGCATCAGATGCTGGTCACGGGCGTGTTGAACACGTCGACGCTGCGGACGCTCGCTGTGCAACAATGGGCGTTTCATGTTACGTTTCCCAGCTTTCTCGCGACGCTGGCGGGCGGTTGCCCAGATCGCGCATGGCGCGCCCGGTTATTGCGCGACGCGCACGAACAGGATCGCCAGCCGGGTATGATCGGACGATGTGAGGAGTGGGCGCGCGTCTGCGCTGTTTGGGGGATCTCGACGACGGAGCTCGAGGCGGGCGAACTGCTGCCGACGACCGAGGCGATGCTAGCCATTCAGGATTACATCGCGCATCGGCCGTTCGCCGAGGGCTTCGCTGGCTTGATGATCGCCGTCAATGGCGAGGCTCTCCCACACATGGATGCGCGACGCGAGGCGATGGTTCGCTGCTACGGTATCGATGGCACGGCGCTGGCATACTTCGATGGTTACACCAACGGCGATCCGCAGGCGCTCCTCGACGAGTGGAGCGCCGTCGTCCACCGGCACACCCCAACGCGGTCTGCTCAGGAGGAGGCGTTGCGGGCGCTCCGCCTCGTGCTGCACGCACGCTGGGAGTATTTTACGGGAATCGGGCGCGCTAGCGGCATCACGGTGAGCCGAGGGGACGCTGATGAACGAACGGTATGATGTCGTCGTGTTGGGTCTGGGCGCGATGGGGAGCGCCACCGCGGCGCACGTGGCTGCGCGGGGCGGTCGCGTCCTCGGCATGGAGCGCTTCGGCCCCGCGCATGCCCTCGGATCGTCGCACGGAAAGACACGCGTGATACGGCAAGCGTATTACGAGGCCCCAGCCTACGTGCCGTTGCTGTTACGCGCCTACGAGCTATGGGACGATCTCGAGCGACGCTCCGGCGAGCAGCTCCTGTTGCGTACCGGCGGTCTGATGGTAGGCGCCCCCGATAGCGAGGTGGTGCTCGGTTCGGCGCGCAGCGCGCGCGAACACGACCTCGCGCATGAGTTACTCGATGCCACCGACATTCGTCGCCGCTTCCCCGCTCTACGTCCCCGCGACGGAGAGTGTGGTGTCTACGAGCCTAACGCTGGAGCCCTGTACCCGGAACGATGCGTCCTCGCACATCTGCAATGGGCCGCGGCGGCCGGAGCTGAACTGCGCTTCGGCATGCCGGTCGTCAGCTGGGCCGCGACGGCGGACGGCGTGCAGATCGAAACCAAAGACGGTACCGTCTGCGAGGCGCAGACGCTCGTCGTTTGCGCCGGAGCGTGGCTCGGGCGCTTTTGCACATCCTTTGCGGCCTCCGTTCGCGCCGAGCGGAATGTCATGCACTGGTTTCGCCCGAGAGCGAATGCGGAAAGCTTCGCGGTTGGCCGCCTTCCCATCTATCTAATCGAGCGCGCCGGTGAGCCTGTCCTCTACGGGTTTCCCGATATCTCGGGCGATGGCGTCAAGGTGGCTCCGCACTACACGGGCGACTACACCGACCCGGATGAGCTTCGACGTGACGTCGCTCCAGACGAGGTCGCGGCGATGCGTGAGCGGATGATGGGCTGGATTCCTGATGCCGCGGGCGAGCATATCGCGTCTGTGGTATGCATGTACACGAACAGTCCTGATCTGCATTTCGTCATCGGTCGCCATCCCGAGCACGCTAACGTCGTCGTTGCCGGCGGCTTCTCGGGACACGGGTTTAAGTTCTCGAGCGTCATCGGTGAGATACTGGCCGATCTCGCGATGCTGCAGGAGACACGTCACCCGATAGACCTCTTCGCGCCGGCGCGGCTCATCGGTCAGTCTGCCACTGAACTCGCGGCGGAGGCAACTAGAAAATAGACACCGACATCTGTTCCGCGGATGCTTGCGGATCGGGCGTGCGCACGCGTGTGTGTGAATGCAACCGGCAACTGCGATTTCTCGATTCAGCATATGTACTCCCCCGCGCAGCCAAAAAACCGGTGATCCGGATGCCGAGAAAGTGCAGAGTGTTCGTTAGGCGCAAATTTCCTTCCAGTGGCGTGGCGTTCCGCGTTCCATGCCGACGCGCCCCTCGGTTTCTGCGTGGCGGATATCAGCGGCAGAACGAACGGGTCGGGTGATATCTGCATTGACAGCGGTTGAAACCGTCACTCCGCCAACCGCCGATGCGTCCCCAGATGACTCTTCGACGAAGCGCAGCTAGGCATCGGCCAACTATTTCAGCGTCCTGAACGGACAGTGTTGGAGTTCAGCGCGCTACCGGGCAGGCCCGCTACTCGAAAGCTGACCTGGCGCATCCAGAGTGGGTACCGGGGTGCGCCTAACGTTCTATCGGATGATCGATTTGTTCTATTTTGTGATGCCGATGGGCGGTAGCTTTTAGATAAGAGCAGGACGTTCCGGAGCCCTCCCGATGGCATCTATCTGATTGGACGCGTGCCGCCACGAAGATCGGCGGCTACTCCGACCAGGAGGCTGGTCGCACTGTGAGGATAACATGAAATCTGAAGAGA
>JAGWST010000188.1 GCA_028869325.1 bacterium
AGGTTGCGCGGCGAGAGCCCAGTCATCTCCGGAAACGCGTGCCGCAGGTCGGCCGCCAGGCGTTCGACGACCTTCGCGCCCCAGCCGGCCCGATTCTGCCGCTCGAGAATCTCACGGCCGATCTGCCAGTAGAGCAGGACGAGTTCCCGGTTGACCGCCAGCGCCGCGCGCACCTGGGCGGCGCGGATACGCTCCTTGAGCTCCCCGAGCAATTCCGCATAACCCTCGAGAGCCATGGCCGCCGGCTCCTTCGCCGGCCGGTCCGCGTTCGGGTTCGTCGCGCGTTTCTTGGCCATGGGGTTCCTCCGCGAGGGAGCCACGTCCGCCATGCAGTTACCGCCGCGACCGACGATCGGGATCATCGAGCTCTTCAAACTGCGTGATCCGCACCGCCTGGTGAGAGCGATCAAGTTAATTGACAGTGCGGCGATCAGGCTAATCGACGGGATGGACCCCGCCTGACGAATCCCCAGAGTACCGGTGGCCTCTCCTCTGTTCGGGTGCGGTGGAAGACGTTCGCGTGGGGCGACGCCATGCGGACCGACACCGGGTCTTCACCAGCGATGCACCCAGGGGACGGCGTGGCCCAGACGATGGCAAAGCTCGACCGCGGCTTGATGCAGGGGCAGCTGCGTCGCTGCTGTCCAGAGCTCCAATGCATTCCCCTGACTGTGGCAGCGATGGCAACAGTAGCGGCCCAGGGTCGCGTTCACCGAGAACGACTCACCACGCGCCGATCCGCACTCGGGCAAGGGACAACGTCCGTACCATTGCATCCCGGATCGCCTTGATGGCTCGAAACCGAGCAAGCTCAGCACGTCCTCGATTCGGACCGCGGCGCGAATCTGGTCGAAGTTGACGCCTGGCACGATGGGTCTTCTCCGGGTCGCGGGCGGTCCCGACGTCGCGGAGCGTTCCGTTCTCTCTCTCTTATTGGGGAACGGGAACGCCTTCCACGGGCAGCCGGTCGAGCCGTTGCCAACCCGCCGCCGTGCGGCGCAGTTGGCCGGCTCGTTCCAGCGACTCCAACGCCTCGCCCAAACGCTCGTTTTGAACCGCCAGACACGCGCGCAGCTTCGTCCGCGGCAGCGCCACTCCCGACGTCAACAGGTCGAGCACTCGCTCTTCCAGGCCGCGCCTCTTCCCCTCTCCTGGCTCGGCGATGACCTCCAGGTGCGTTGTCGTTGCGTCGGTCGCGGCCAGCTCCAAATGGACCGGCGCCGACGCTGGTGCTGCGCGGTGCTCGCTCGAGAGCAATAAGTGCTCCTTGGTGCGTCGCAGGTAGAGGTTCGAGTCGCCGAAGGCATGGATATCGCTCGATCCCCTCAGCCCCTGTCCGGCGGCATCGCCGCCCCCTGCGTTCTTACGCGCGTGGTGCACCAGCAAGACCGCCATGTCGAGCTGGCGCTGGAGCGACCGAAAGTAGGCCAGCAGCGCGGCAACTTCGCCGGCGTTGTTCTCGTCGATGCCGTGCAGCCGCACCAGGGGATCCAGGACGAGCAGCCGCGGCCGCAACCGCGCTGCCGCCTCTTGCAGACGCGTCCGGTCCGGGCCCCGATCGAGCCGCAACGTGGGCGCAGTGATCACATGGACCTCGACGCCGGCGAGATCGATGCCGCGGTGCCGAGCCATACCCGCGACCCGTTGGCGCACGACTGGCAGCGCGTCCTCGGCCAGGTAAACCAGGACCGGTCCAGGCTCAGGCACCGCGTACTTGCCCAGGCACGCCGTGCCGGTCGCCACGGAGAGTGCCATGTCGAGCCCCAGCCATGTCTTCGCGCACTTGGGGGCACCACCGATCACCCCCACGGCGCTCGCGCCCCAGAGCCCTTCGACAAGCCAGCGCTGGGCGTTCTCCGTATCGAGGATCTCTCCCACGCGCACGACCGGCAGCGGTTGATGGGGAGTGCCTCGCATGGTTACACCTTCACTTTCCTTCTGGGCCCAGAGGCCGGTTGCGCTTGCCTCGGCTGAAAGACCTCCAGGTAGCACTTCTCGTCGAGCTGCGCCAGGTCGTGGGCCAGGCCGTGCGCCAGGAGTTCGCCCCCCAGGCTCATGAGCAGGCGGTAGTTGCCCGCGCTGTGATCGACCAACGTGTCCTTGAGCTCGACGGTCATCAAGGTGGGATTGCCGGCCTTCACCAGCGCATGGTCGAGCAGTTCGCGCAGCTCGTCGCGCGACGCGGTTTCGATCACCAACCGCGTGCGGATCCGCGTCCCGAGAGGAACGAGTGGTTCCTGCCGTAGCAGTTCCAGGAGCCGCCCGTCTCCCGAGAGCACGATCGTCAGCAAGCTCGTCGCGTCCAGATCGGCGCTCGCGAGGAGCCGCAACTCGCCGAGGACGTCGGGATTCATTTCCTGGGCCTCGTCGATCAAGAGCACCGGACGGAACCGCGACGCCGCCACGTGGGCCCTCCAGCGTTCGCGGAGCGCCTTGAACCCGCCCCATCGGTTCAAGGGGGTGAGCTTCACCGCGAAGATGTCGCCGAGCTCGCGATAGAAGTCGGAGCCGTTCGAGTGGGGCCGCTCGATCACACCGACGGTGACGTCGCGCATGGCCGCGAGCCGGCCGGCGACGATCCGCAGCGCCACCGACTTGCCGGTTCCCGACTCCCCCGTGATCAGCGCGAAGCCACCTTCCTGGACGAGCTGTTCGACCCGCCAGGCGAAGTGCTCGATCCGGTCCGTCACGAGCAGTCCCTCGCCCGGGACCTCGGGTGAGAACGGGTTCCACTTCAGCCCCCACAAAGCGTGCAGCTTCTTGACGTTCATGATGCGTCTCCGGTCTGGGAACGTGGTGTCTTGGGCAGGTAGGCGGGCGGCAGTCCCGTGGCCGAATATTCCTGGAGGATCCGCTTCAAGAGCGGCGGCACCTCGTCCTGAGCGTGGCCCTCTTCGGCGGGCGCGTTGACAGTACCCGGCTGGACCGGCGCGCGGTGGGCATCGGCGTTGGCCGTTTTGTCGAG
>JAGWST010000189.1 GCA_028869325.1 bacterium
CGCCTCGCCGCCGCGGCGCTGCTTGATGATGATGTGGCCCTCGCAGACCGGGCAGCGTCCTGGAATCACACGATCCCAGGAGACGAAGTCGCACTGCGGATAGTTGGCGCAGCCGTAGAACGTGCGTCCGCGCTTGGAGCGCCGCTCCACGATCTTGCCGCCGTCCTTGGGACAATCGGCGCCCGTCTCCTTGAGCAGCGGACGCGTCGTCTTGCACTCGGGATAGCCGCTGCACGAGATGAAGCGTCCGAACCGGCCGTTCTTGATCACCATCGGACGGCCGCAGTTCGGGCAGACCTCATCGGTGGGCTCGTCCTCGATCTTCAGGCGCGGCAGCCGTTCCTCCGCGGTCGCCAGCGCCGTGGAGAAGGGTCCGTAGAACTGCTGCAGCAGGTCGACCCAATCCTGATGGCCGTCGGCCACGCGGTCCAGGCGATCCTCCATCGACGCGGTGAAATTGAGGTCCATGACGTCTTTGAAGTGCTCGGCCAGCAGATCGGTCACCGCGAAGCCCAGCTCGGTGGGATAGAACCGGCGCTCGCGCTGCTCGGCGTAGTTGCGCGCCTGAATCGTCTCGACGATCGTCGAGTAAGTGGAGGGTCGCCCGATGCCCTTCTCCTCGAGAGCCTTCACCAGCGTCGCCTCGGTGAAGCGCGGCGGCGGTTCGGTGAAATGCTGCTTCGGCTCCAGCCGCTGCAGGTCGAGCCTCTGGCCCTCCTCCAACGGCGGCAACGGCACCCGCTTGCCCTTGGCGTCGCCCTCGACCGGCTCGGCCTCGTCGTCGCGCCCTTCTTCATACACTTTCGTATAGCCGGCGAACTTCAACACGCTGCCGGTCGCGCGGAAGAGATGACGGCCCGCCTCGATCTCCGCCGTGGTCTGATCGAAGACCGCCGGCGTCATCTGCGAGGCCACGAAGCGCTCCCAGATGAGCTTATAGAGGCGCAGCTCGTCGCGCTTCAAGAAGGGCGCCACGCTCTCCGGCGTCCGTGCGATGCTGGTCGGGCGAATCGCCTCGTGCGCATCCTGGGCGCCCTGGCGCACCTTGTACACCTTGCCGCCGTGGAACTCGGACCCGTAACGCCCCACGATGAACTCGCGGGCCGCCTCCTGCGCCTGCTCCGAGATGCGCGTCGAGTCCGTCCGCATGTAGGTGATCAGGCCGGCCGTGCCGCCGTCCTTGCCGAGGTCGACGCCCTCGTAGAGGCCCTGCGCGATTTGCATCGTGCGGCGAACGCGCAGTCGCAGCTTGCGCGAGGCCTCCTGCTGGAGGGTCGAGGTCGTGAACGGCGGGGCGGCGTTGCGTCGTTGCTCGCGCTTGCGCACGGAGCGCACGCGGTAGGCGGCGCCCTCTAGGTCGCGCAGGATGGCCTCGGCCTGCGCTTGGCTCGTGACCGCGGCCTTCTCACCATCGACGAGCGCAAGCTCCGCCGGGAAGACCGGCGGCGTGCCCGGGCGCTCGAGATGGGCCGTGAGCGACCAGTACTCCTCCGGCACGAAGGCCAGAATCTCGCGCTCGCGGTCGACGATCAGCTTGACGGTAACGGACTGCACCCGGCCGGCGGAGAGACCCGCGCGCACCTTGGCCCAGAGGAGCGGCGAGATCTTGTAGCCGACGAGACGATCCAGGATGCGCCGCGCCTGCTGCGCATCGACGCGATTGCGGTCGATCTCGTGGGGATGCTTGATGGCCTCCAGCGCCGCCTCTTTCGTGATCTCGTGGAGCTCGATGCGCTTGGGGTGCGGCAGCTTCAAGAGCTCGGCAAGGTGCCAGGCAATCGCCTCACCCTCGCGATCGGGGTCGGTCGCCAGGTAGACCTCCGCGGCGTCTTTGGCGGCCGCGCGCAGCTCCTTGATGACGTCGCCTTTGCCCTTGATGGTGACGTACTTCGGGGCAAAGCCGTGCTCGACGTCCACCCCCAGCGTGCTCTTCGGCAGGTCGCGGACGTGTCCGACGGACGCCTTGACGACGTAACGCGCGGGGAGAAACTTCTTGATCGTCCGCGCCTTCGCGGGGGACTCGACGATGATCAGGGACTTCGCCACATGGCCTCCTAGGTAAACGCCCTTAGTATACTTCCGCCGTCAACCCGGCGTCCAGCGAGGCCATCCGGGGCGCGCTCACGCGCGCATGCGTGCGCGGGCGACTTCAAAAAAGGAGGTGAATTGCACTCTTGATACCGAACGCGCAGCAGTAATCGACGACGGCCGACGCGAATATGCGTCGTCAATCGAATGATCGGCGGTTCGAACTGGGCACAGATTCCCGGAGGAACACGACAGACGCAGCGTACCGGCCCCAACCTGCGGGCCGTTTGACGGTGCGTCGCCTCTGCATGGATTCGACTGCCATGCGAACCGGTGCGAATCCACCGCCGTCCTCCCGGACGTCGGATGGTTAAGGAGGATGAGATGGAAGACCTGAACGCCGGCATGGGTATGCCGGAGGGAACGGAGCCCGCTCCCGCTCGCAAAGCCAGCCGTCGCAAAGGCGCCCGCAAGGGCGGCGCCCGCAAGGCTGCAGCCAAGAAAGGCGCGCGCAAGGCGGGGGCCCGCAAGGCGGGGGCCCGCAAGGGCGGCGCCCGCAAGGCTGCGGCGAAGAAGACCACGCGCAAGTCCGCGGCCAAGAAGGGCGCGCGCAAGTCGACCGCCCGCAAGTCCGCGGCCAAGAAGGGCGCGCGCAAGTCGACCGCCCGCAAGTCCTCGGCCAAGAAGGGCGCCCGCAAGTCCTCGGCCAAGAAGGGCGCCCGCAAGCCGGCGGCCCGCAAGAGCAGCCGGAAGAAGAAGTAGCCGGCACTCGTCGACGCACGAATGCGCGAGGCCCGGGGTATCCCGGGCCTCTCTTTTTCGGCTAGGAAACCGCCGCCGGAGCGGCCTCGATGACCGGCTGCTGGCCGCCGTGCTCTTCGACCCAGTGGCACGCGGCGAAGTGCCCCTTGGCGTACTCGGTGAAGGCCGGAATCTCCACCTTGCAACGGTCGAACGCGAGCGGGCAGCGCGTATGGAAGCGGCAGCCCGAAGGCGGATTGACCGGCGAGGGGATGTCGCCCACGAGGATGACGCGCTTGCGCCGCGCCTCAACATCCGGATCGGGGATCGGAATCGCCGAGAGCAACGCCTGGGTGTATGGATGGAGCGGGCGGTCGTAGAGATCGTCGCGCTCGGCCAGCTCCACGATCTTGCCCACGTACATCACGGCGACCCTGGTGGAGATATGGCGGACCACCGAGAGATCGTGCGCGATGAAGAGGTAGGTGAGCCCCAGCTTCTGCTGCAGGTCCTGCAGCAGGTTCACCACCTGCGCCTGGATCGAGACGTCCAACGCCGAGACGGGCTCGTCCGCGACGATGAACTTCGGATCGACCGCCAGCGCCCGTGCGACGCCGATGCGCTGGCGCTGGCCGCCGGAGAACTCGTGCGGATAGCGGTTGGCATGGTATGGCTGCAGGCCAACGAGCCGCAGCAGCTCCTGAACCCTGGCCTCCAGATCACGGCCGCTCGCCAGTCTGTGGATCGCCAGCGGCTCGCCGATGATATCGCCTACCGTCATGC
>JAGWST010000190.1 GCA_028869325.1 bacterium
ATGCGCCCTCCTCAGATCCTCGAAGGCGGTCAAAATCATCCCCAGCGACGGTCACGCTATTTGTGGTTCGGGACACTAGAAGGGCAGGCTTACCGCGAATTCGATGCTGCGCCCCGCCGCGTACTGCGTGGTATTGAAGCCGTTCTGCTGCTTGATGATGTACGGATCGTTGAAGAGGTTGAGCAGCGAGAGCTTCCAACCCATCGACGACGGCGTGACGACTCCGGCTCTGCGGCCGACCGCTAAGCCCATCGTGAAATGCGAGGGGAGCCTCGCTACGCCGCTCTCGAACGCCACCGGGAAGCCCGTGCCGAAATCTCCGGCGAGGCTGACGTACGAGGCCTTCGCCGCGCCCATCACGTGCGTGTAATCGAAATTCGCGGCGACCGTTTGATCGTGGTCCTCCGGCTGGAAGCTGGTTGCACCCGCCACCGTGCCGGCCGGGAAGTTGAAGAGCCCGCCGGAGAGACCTTCGACCTGCGAGGAGCTCAGGGTGCCCGAGAGATTCCAGAAGTCGCCGTTGGCGAGTTGGGCTTTGAGGCGCAGCTCGACGCCCTGCGCGACGCCCAGGCTGGAGTTGAAGAGCGCGAAGATCGGGGTGTTGTTCAGCTGCGTAGTGTCCAGCACGTTGACAGCCGTTCGGTCGAAGACATTGACGTACCCGCTGAGGCCGGGGCCGAAGGTATGCGCCAGTCCCAGCTCCCAATAGCTGTCGCGTTCGGGAACCAGATCGTAGACGGGCTCCGTTGCCGGCGGTGTGCCGTTGAAGGCGATCACCGCCTCGCGGCGCGTGTCCTCAAGCGAAGGCGCCGAGTAGAAGCGGCCGTAGAAGACGTGCAGCACGTTCTTCTCATCGGCCTTGAGATTGAGCTCGATGCGCGGCGAAAGCTGGTTGCCGCCGACGAAACCGGTGGAGGCGTCGTAGCGCAGCCCGGCATTGATCGCCAGCGCCGGCGACGGGTTGTAGCGATCCTCCAGGTAGATGCCGACGCTCGAGCCCGTCTGCCGCGGATTGTCCGTGAAGGGCGGCAGCGGCTTCCCGGTCGTGGGATCCAGCTGATTCACGACGAACGTCGAGGCGAAGTTCTCGCGTGCGACGTCGACACCCGCCTTGATGCCATGGTGCTTGGTCTGGCGAAACCAGCTCGAGGAGAGACCAACGTACGAGGCGGCGCGATCTTGGTAGGTCGATTGCAGCGGCGTAGTGCTGCCATCCGGGTTGACGATGTAGGAGGCCAGGTCCTTGGCCGGATCGGGGTTGTAGCGCACGCGGCCGTAGCGCGACCACGGCGCGATTTGGATGTACGACATGCCGTCTCGCGAGGTGTGGTTCCAGGCCAGGCTCAGGAAGCGGCTGTACTCCTGCTGGTTGTCGTCCGTGCCGGCCGGATTCACGATGGGATCGGTCGAGGTGCGCGTGGTGTTGATCGGAACTTGGAAGGCGGAGTAGGCGTTGAGAGCATCCAGCGAGAGCGTGTCGCGCTTGCCAAGCGTCTGGATCGCGCGCAGGAATTGGCTGCTGGCGTTGGAGGCGTCGTGGATCGCGTCGACGGTAGGGGCATCGATGCCGCGTGAGGTTCGATTGGTGTCCAGGGCGAGATACGCGGCGGTGTTGCCCTGGTGGAGGCTATCGGTGAAGGTCGCTCCGGCGCTGGCGTTGCTGCCGATGGACGTGGCAAGCGTTCCATGGTTGCCGTACTGCAGATCGTTGGCGTGCTTGGTGTTGAGGTTGACCACGGCGCCGATGCGCTGGCCGCCGAACTCGGCCGGAATGGCGCCGGTGAAGACCTCCAGGGAGTCGACGTCGCGCGGGTCGACGATCTCGGAGAAGTTCGCGCTGGTCGGCAGAGGCAGCGGGAGCCCGTCCAGCGCGTAGGTCACGCCGTGGAAGCCGTGCGCCACCGGCTCGTTGTACGAGAACGAGACGATGCCCGGAAGAGTCTCGACGACCTTGTTGAGGCTGCTTCCCGAGGGGAGCGTGGCGATCTGCTGCTGCCCGACGCCGTTCACGGCGACGGGCGTCCCGCTCACCGTGCCGCCGCTGGCGGCGCGCACGGCGATGATCGTCAGCGCACCGGCCTCCAAGTGGACGGAGATGCGCGAGCCGCTATTCACGCTGACGTGCGCCTTCGCCTCGCCGGCGCCTGCCTTTACCGCATGCAGCTCGTAGTCGCCGAACTCCACGCGGAGGAACGTGAAGGCGCCGCGAGCGTCGGTGGACGTCGATTGGACGTGGCCGTTCCCGGTGAGGGTCACGTCGGCACCCGCAATCGGGGCACCGTCCTTGGTGGTAAAAGTGCCTTGCACCACGCCGGCCACATCGGCGCGCGCGGCATACGGCAGCAGATCGCAAAGCGAGAACAGGAGTAATGCAACGGCCATGAGACGCAGCGTGCGCGCCATCGGCGACCTCCACGGCGTACGGCTCCTGGCCGGCGTTTCATGCTCGCCGCTCGGGCGCCATACGTCTATGACGTGTAGCGAAAGAGTAGGCTACCGTCGTGCGGGAGGGGCACGTGAGGCACGCTGGGAGGCGTGCCAAAGGCTGCCGGAGAGCGCTGGCGCGGCAGGCAGTGAGATGCGGCCCTCGCCCCGCGCCGCCGTGACGAAGCTGCCGAGAGCCCCCAGCATGCCCGCGATGGCGGGGAGGGAGTTCGCCGTCAAGGCGGCGACGAGGAGGTGGACGAGGAGCGCCAGCAGGACGCGAAGCCCGTTGAGATGCCAGAGATGCCCCTCGCCGGCTTCGATGGCGACAAACGTCGCAAACTGCAGCGCCACCAGGCCCGGTACGATTCGCCAACCGGCGGCGCAGAGGCCGCTCTCGCGGCGGTCGTAGATCGTCCAGGCCAAGCCGCAGAGGGCGAGCGCCGCCAGCGCAAGGTGCGCGGAGCCGCCCATCTCGTGGCGGCCGCCGAGCAACGCATAGAATATCGCGTGGGCCAGCATCGCGCCGCCCACGGCCAATCCTAGGAGCGCTGGAAGGATGCGCAGCCCGAGCCGCGCCGGAGGCCGATTCACGCTCCCCATCCTACCACCACAGGCGCGCGTTC
>JAGWST010000191.1 GCA_028869325.1 bacterium
GCCGAGTGACGTGCTGCTGCAACGCGAATCCTTCGGATTGGCCGCGCAGAACTTGGTGAAGTAGTTGTAGCCCAGGATGCTGAGGTTCAGACCGTCCACCACGGTGTGGCCGTTCTGGAGGGTCTGGAACCTCTCCGTGCCGTGTGTGTACGTCAGGGAGAGCTGGCCCGCGAAGCCGTTGCGGTTGAAGTCCCCCTTCTGGAGCTGGAACTCCACGCCGGCCGCGGTCTCCTCGCCCACGTTGATGGCCGAGACGAAGTTGGTCTTGGGATCCAGCAGCACGCTGGCGAGCTGGTTGTTGGTGGTGCGGTAGAAGGGCGTGACCTTCCACGAGAGGTCCGAGCCCCTGACCTGATGCTCCCACGAGAAGTCCGTGTTGTACGAGACGGCAGGCGGAATCGCGTGGGCCGGATTGTGGTAGCCGAAGCCGTAGAACTTCGGCACGTCGTACCCCGCCAAGTTCTGCTGGGCGACGTTGTACTGCTCGTACGCGGAGCTGGATGGTTGATCGTACTTGCCGTACGAGAAGCGCAGGACGTTGAGCGGATTCAGCGTGTAGGTGAATCCGATGCGCGGCTCCCAATCGGTGAATGTGGTCGACGCGGGCGAGGCGTTGGAGAAGGCCACCAGGGCCGTGCCCGCCGGGCAGGTGCTCGGCGCCGTCGCCGGAACCAGGCCGACCGCGGTGCCGAAGCAGTGGAACGCGTTGTACGAGTTCTGCCACAGCGTGCGCGCCGGACCGCCGCTGCTATCGGTCAACTGATAGGTGAAGTTGTCGTAGCGGGCACCCAGGTTAACCAAGAGCCGATCGCTCGGCTTCCAGTTGTCGGAGACGGAGAACGACGTGAACTTCGGCAGCACCGTGTTGAACGTGCCTAGCGTTCCGTTCTCGGCGACGAAGTACTCACACGGTCCGCTGCCGCAGGTTAGGCCGCTCGCGCCCTGCACCGTCGGCGCACCGGCCGACGGCAGCATCGGGCCGCCGTTGAAGCCCTGGAGTTGATAGCTCGCCACCTTGGACGAGCCGCAGTAGTGCGCCGACGAGGCCGGCCCGCCACCCGGTCCGTAACAGAGGCCGTTGGTGGGATGGGTCGAGTCGACCAAGACCGCCACCGTGCCGCTGGCGAACGGCGGCGACCCGAAGAAGAAGAAGTTGTTCCAACGGGTGGTCGCGGCGTTCGTATACGAGGCGGTGAGATTGAGCAGGTTCTTGGAGTTGAGCTGATCGGCGAACGTGGCGGCCAGGCCGCGCGTGTGCGTGCTCAGCTCGTAGTCCGTAGGGATCGGGCCCCAGATGTTGCCCGTCAAGCTGTCCGCACCGTTGTTGAGCCAGTCGGAGTAGAACGTATACCCGTAGACGCGGAAGTACGCGTTGGTGCCGATGTTCTTCTGGTATTGCAGCTTGAAGATGACGGCGTCGTTGACGGTGCCGTCACGGTGCGTCGGCGAGATCAGGTCGAAGCCGGCCCGGTTCGTCGGCGAGTTCGGGAAGAAGTAGTTGCTGACGTTCCCCACGTTGGCCGCCGTCAGCGGCACGCCCACCGGTCCGCCATAGGTCTGGGTATCGATGTAGACCGGCGGATCGCCGCCCAAGACCGCGCACGGCTGAACCGGCATGCCCTTCGTACAGGTGGTCGTGGCGACCATGCCCGTGCCGTTGGGGACGGAGATCGTGCCGTTCGTGATGTCGGGCGCCGAGGGGCCGAAGTCGTTCAACGCGGTGCTGAACGTCGTGTAGAGCGCGGCGTTGTCGTACAGCAGCTGCACGTCGTCGCGTCCGGAATCCTTACGGTGCGGGATGCCGAAGTGCAGGTTCACCACCGTCTCGCGGTCCGCGAGGTTGGAGGCGAATCCGTACTGGAACGGGCCCACGGCCCAGCCGTTGGGGCCGATCGGCGTGATGCCCAGGATGCCCGCGCCGTTACTGTAGCATCCGCCGGTCGCCGACGGCGTGCCGCAGTTGGCCGCCAAGATATTGTACGTCTGGCCGGTAGCGTAACGCGAAACCAGGTCGTTGCCGTTGAACTGCGAGCCGAAGCGGATCTCCTGATTGTATCCGCCGAAAGCCAGGTAGTACGAGAAGAGACGGCTGCGGTTGGCTCCGCCGATCTCGAACTGCGCCTGGTGGTAGAAGGCCGGTCCACCGATGCCGAACTGCACGTTGGTGAAGCCCGGATAGGTGCCGGTCTTGATCACCTGGTTGATGAAGCCGCCCAGGCCCGTGCTCTGCGCGTCGATCGGCTGCGCGCCGGTGTAGACCTGCAGCTCCTGCTGGCCGAGGGCGGAGAGCGTCGCCGCCGGGTAGGCGTCGAAGGCCCGCTGGACGGGGACGCCGTCGTACTCGTAGCCCAGCTGCGTGTAGTCGGCGCCGCGCACGTAGACGGATTGCGCCCAGCCACTCTGTCCCTGTGGAACATAGACGCCGGGAACCGACGCGATGCCCGAGTAGGCGTTGTTGAGGCCGCCGCCGCCGCCCAGACCCTGCACGGCCTGCGCCTGCGAGGCGTTGACCGAGTAGATGTCGGCCGTGGTGCCCGGTTTGACCAGCGCGCTCGCGGCGCGCGTGGTGACCTTGCCGATGACCTTCAGCACGCCGATCGACATCGTCTGCGCGTTATCGGCGAAGATGGCGACCCCCGTCTGGGAGACCGTCTGGTAACCCTCCTTCTCTACCGTGACCGTGTACGAGTCCGGCGCAAGAGAAAGGAACGAAAAACTCCCCTTGGCATCCGTGCTCGTCGAGGCCACCTGTGAAGGCGACGACACCGTGACCTTGGCACCGGCTACCGGGGCATTGTTGTCGGTCAGGACAACCGTTCCGGTGAGAGAACCCGTGGTGCCGGCCAGTGCCCATGTTCCCTGGACCAGCATCGCCACGAGGAGGGCCAGTGCGACGAGCGGACGCCGAAATGCGAATTTCGGCATGTTCCCATCCTTTTTGGTGACGCACATGACGGAATGCACGAAGCGAACCCACGCAAGGAGGTTAACCTTCGGACAGACCGACACGGGCGCGTTCTCGCTTGACACTCGCTTCCCTGCCGAAAATGCCCCCCTGCGCGCCGGCGCACCGGCAAATGAATGAAGGCCCCGAGCGTAGCGGGACCCTCAATTCATTCGCCAGTATCGGCTGCGCTATTCCACACTCCGAAAGGCGCCTAAACCCTGACGCCGAGGCGCTCCTTAAGCAGCTCGGGGATCTGCGAGGGGCGGTCGGCCACGGGGACGCCGGCCGCCTGGAACGCGGCGATCTTGCTCTGCGGCGTGCCGAAGGAGCCGGAGATGATCGCCCCGGCGTGGCCCAGCGACTTTCCTGGCGGTGCGTTACGGCCGCCGATGAAACCGACGATCGGCGTATCGCTCAGGTGCCGCTTGATGAAGGCTGCGGCCTCCTCTTCGTCCGAGCCGCCGATCTCGCCGCAGAGAACCAGCGCCTCGGTCTGCGGGTCCTCCGCGAACGCGCGCAGGCAGTCGACGAAGGTGGTGCCGATGATCGGATCGCCGCCGATGCCCACGCAGGTCGACTGGCCGAGCCCGGCGCGCGTCAACCCATCGACGACCTCATACGTCAAGGTCCCGGAGCGCGAGATCAGCCCCACGTTGCCTTCCTTGAATACGTGGCCCGGCATGATGCCGACCAACGATTTTCCCGGCGAGATCAAGCCTGGGCAGTTCGGGCCGATGATACGCATCCCCGGCGTGGCGCCGGCGACTCTCAGCATGTCGTGGACCGGCACGCCTTCGGTGATGCAGACCGAGAAGCGAATACCCGCCTCATAGGCCTCTAGGAGTGCGTCGGCCGCGCCTGCGGGCGGCACGAAGATACACTGGTGCGTCGCACCCGTCGCCGCGACGCATTCCTTGACGGTGTCGAAGACGGGGAGGCCGTGCGCCGTCTTCTGCCCGCCTTTGCCCGGCGTCACGCCGCCGACGATGTTGGTGCCGTACGAGAGCATACGGCCCGTATGATACGAGCCTTCCGACCCGGTGATGCCCTGAACGAAGATCTTGCTGCTCTTATCGAGATAAATGCTCATAGCTTACGCCCCCGCCGCGAGTTCGACGGCGCGCTTCGCGCCTTCGTCCATGGTCTGTACCGGCGTCATGCCCGCCTCCGCGAGGATACGCCGTCCCTCTTCTTCATTGGTGCCCGTCAGCCGAATCACCAGCGGGATCTTGCGCGAGGTCGTCTCCTTCATCGCCGTCACGATTCCCTTGGCGACCTCGTCCCCGCGTGTGATGCCGCCGAAGATGTTGATGAAGAACACCTTGGCCGCGGTGTGGTTGACGACCAGCTCGTAGCAGTTGCGCACGCGCTGGGCATCGGCGCCGCCCCCGACGTCGAGAAAGTTCGCGATCTCTCCGCCCGCGTTCTTCACGGCATCCATCGTGCCCATCGCAAGGCCCGCGCCGTTGGCCAGCGTGCCGACCGTGCCGCCGAAGCGGCGGAAGTTACGAATCCCCAAGCCCGCCTCGGCCGCGAGCCTCTCGTCTTCATCGAGCGGCAGAACGGCCTGCCACTCCTTGAACTCTGGGTAACGGAAAAGCCCGTCGTCGTCCAGCTCGATCTTGGCGTCGGCGGCCACCACGCGCCCGTCCTTCGTCAGGACGAGCGGGTTGATCTCCACCAGCTTCGCGCCGTAGCGGAAGAAGAGATCGTATATGCCCGCCGCGATGGCGGGAAACTGCTTGCGATAGCCAGCATCGAGCTCGGCATCGAAGGCCAAACCTCGGCCGATGAACGGCCAGTAGCCGATCGCCGTATCGACGAAGTGATACGTGAACGACTCCGGATGCTTCTCGTGGACCTCCTCCACGTCCATGCCGCCGAAGCGCGTCACGATGATCGACGGCCTCTTCGAGGCACGGTCGACGGTAATCGCGCAGTACGCCTCCTTCTCGATCTCCACCGTCTCTTCCACCAGCAGCGAGTTCACCGCCTCACCGCTGGGATTCTGACGGTTGGGCGGCATCGGCGTCGCCATGATCTCGCGGGCGACCGTGCGCCCCTCCTCCGCGGTGGCGGCGAACTTGATCTTGCCGGCCTTGCCGCGGCCGCCCATCAGCACCTGCGCCTTGACGACCCACTTGCCGGGGTTCTTCGCGATGAACGCCGCGACATCGTCCGGCGTCTTGCAATGCTGTGAGCGCGGAACGGGTATGCCGCAACGCTTGAAGAGCTCTTTGCCCTGGTACTCCATCAGGTTCATCTGCCGAGATTCTCTCCTTCTCTAGTACGTCCCGGAATCGATCTCAACTGCCGGTCGCGCTCCTGCGCGCACATGCTCGTGTTCGATGTCCCACGTGCATCGCTTCCCCATCAAGCCAGCCGCCCCAGCAAGGAGCGCGCGACGATGATCTGATGGATCTCCGAGGTCCCCTCGTAGATCTCCGTGATCTTGGAGTCGCGGTAGTAGCGCTCGACGGGAAACTCGGTGGTATAGCCGTAGCCGCCGTGGATCTGCACCGCCTCCGCGCTGTGCCGGCGCGCCGCCTCGGAGGCGAAGAGCTTGGCCTCGGAGGCGGCGACCGCAAAGTCGCGCCCTTGGTCCTTGAGCCAGGCCGCGCGGTACATCAACAGGCGCGCCGCATCGAGATCGACCTGCATGCGCGCGATCTTGAACGAGATGCCCTCGTACGCGCCGATCGGCTTGCCGAAGGCGCGACGCTCCTTGGCGAACTTGATCGACTCGTGCAGGCATGCCGCGAGGATGCCGCAGGCCTGCGCGGCGATGCCGATGCGTCCCGCGTTGAGCGTCTGCAGCGCTTGGCGAAAGCCCTTGCCCTCCGCGCCCAGCAGCGCCCCCTCGGGTACCATCACGCTGTCGAAGGCGAGATCGACGGTGTTGGAGGTATGAATCCCCAACTTCTCCGTCACGCGTTCTACCACCAAGCCCGGCGTCCCGTTCTCGACCAGGAAAGAGCTGATGCCATCGGTTCCCGTGCCGCCGGAGCGCGCCATGACCATGACCACGCCGGAGTAGCCGGCATTGGTGCACCACTGCTTGCGCCCGTTGATGACGAAGCCGCCCTCAACGCGCTCGGCGCGCGTGCGCAGCGCGGCCGCGTCGCTGCCCGACTCCGGCTCGGTGAGCGCGAAGGCCGCCAGCATCTCGCCGGAGGCCAACTTCGGAAGGTAGCGCTGCCTCTGCTCGGGCGAGCCGATGGCGTCGATCGCCGCCGCCACCATCGCGTGCACGCTGAACGTGGTGGCGGTGCCGGCGTCCGCCTTCGCCAGCTCCTCCACCACCAGCGCATAGGTGATCGCGTCGCTGCCGCCGCCGCCGTACGCCTCGGGTATCGTCATGCCCAGAATGCCGGCGCCGGCGAGCTTGACGTAGAGCTGGGGCGAGAAGTGGTGCCTCTTGTCCCACTCCGCAACGTACGGCGCGATCTCGCGCTGCGCGAACTCACGGACCAGATGCGCGACGGCAACCTGCTCGTCGCTGAATTGAAAGCCGATCCCCGACGGCGTCTCGATAACGCTGCTCATTCCACTCGCCCCGCCCCGCTGGACGCGGAGCTAACCGACGCGAACCGCGATCGCGTCGCCCTGCGCCGCGCCCGAGCAGATCGCCGCGATACCGATGCCCCCGCCGCGCGCTCGCAGCTGGTGCACCAGCGTGGTCACCAGACGCGCCCCCGATGCGCCGATCGGATGGCCCAGCGCAACCGCGCCGCCCTGAAGGTTCACCCGCTCCTCGTCCAGGCCGAGCGCGCGCTGCGAGCCCAGCGTGACCGAGGCGAAGGCCTCGTTGATCTCCCACAGATCGATCTGCGAGGCTTTGAGGCCAAGCCGCTCCAGCAGCCGCGTCGCGGCCATCCCGGGCGTCAGCGCCAGATACGGCGGATCCCACGCGGCGTCGGCGTGGCCGAGAATCTCGCCAAGCGGCTCGTGGCCGTGGCTTCGCGCCCACTCGTCGCTCGCCAGCACCAGCGCCGCGGCGCCGTCGTTGACGCCGGGCGCGTTGCCCGCCGTGATCGTGCCGCCCTTGTCGAGCGGCTTGAGCTTCGCCATCGCCTCGAGGCTGGCGTCATGACGGATCGGCTCGTCGCTCTCCACCAGCGTGAACGGCGCCTCGCCCGCGACGTACGGCGAGTAGACCTCCGGGTTGGCCACCATGTGCTGCGGCGGCACGTGATCCCAGACGCTCTCTCCGCCGCCTCCGGCGTGAACCGGCACGCGCGGCTTGCTCTGCGCGGGAACGGCCTCGACGACCAGCTTGCCGGCCGCAGCCCGCTGGCCGACCTTCAACGGGGCGATCTCCTTGGCGAACGCGCCGCTCTTGGTGGCCGCCGACGCACGCTGATGGCTGCGCAACGCCCAGCGATCCTGCTCCTCGCGCGCGATCTTCAGCTCTTCCGCGACCTGCGCACCCTGCGAGGCCATCGTGACGTTGAAGAAGTAATCCCACAGGCCATCGCGCACCATCGCATCGACCAACTGGCCGTCACCGTAGCGATAGCCGAAGCGCGCCTTGTCGAGCAGATAGGGCGCGTTGCTCATCGACTCCATCCCGCCGGCGACCACGACGTCCTTCTGGCCCGCCTCGATCAGCAGCTTGGAGAGCGCGAGCGAGATCATGCCGGAGGCGCAGACCTTGTTGATCGCCTCGCTGGTTACCGTCTTGGCGAGGCCCGCTTTGAAGGAAGCCTGGCGGGCGGGTGCCTGCCCGACGCCCGCCTGGACGACCATGCCCATCAGCACGTGGTCGACCTGACCGGGGTCGATGCCCGCGCGCTGGATCGCGGCTCGAATCGCCTCGCCGCCGAGCGTGGTTGCGCTGAGCGAGGCCAGCGCTCCGCCCAGGCGCCCGAACGGGGTGCGGGCAGCCGAAAGGATCACCGTCTTAGCCATGATGTCTTCTCAAGCTCCGTGGAAATGTGGCTCCCCGGGCTTCGCGCGTGGCCGCAGGGGCACCTGGGCAAGACGAAACCTCGAGTAATCTGCTGTCGCTGCGAGGTTTGCCGGGCGCTAGTGATCGACTAGTCCCTGGCCGGCGTACGCCGCGCAGAGGCGCAAGCCTCTTCGCGACCGTCTTTCGGGTGCCATCGCACCCTCCCCCGGCGACGCGATGCGCCGGGCTCCGACCCGATTCTGGCGTCGGTTCGGGAGCCGTCATCGCGGCTCCATCCCCTTCTTTTCCGGCGGGTAACCGCCATCTCCATCCCGTCCGCAAAGACGGGCGTCCAGCGCCTGAGGTCGATCGCTCGGAACGGAGCCGCGCGACGCCGCCACAAGCGGCCCTCAGGCTTTGGCCTTACTCATCAACGATGAACCACTCGAGGTTCCGTACCGAGGAGTATACGCCGCGGCCGTGGACGGCGCAATGGGGCGACGGGCTCTTGCGCGTTAGCGCCACACCCAGAGGCGAATCACCAAGAGCGCCAGCACCACCACGAAAGTGACGAAGGTGCGCGTCTCCGCGCGCCAGATGACCTCGGGGCGATAGGTGCCCGCGCCCGGGGCCCGCGGCGCACGCGGGAAGACGCGCGGCACGCTGCGCACGTAGGCCGCGAACGGCTCACCGAACGTGCCGGCCAGGTAGGCCTCCTCGTACGGA